>JBNJHE010000022.1:0-30873 GCA_051748205.1 Bacteroidota bacterium
CATGTTCCGCCTTAAGCGGATCACACACACGCATGATTAAATGTGAGAAAGCAGTGATGCGAGAGGGAGAAGGAAGAGACTTGAGAGACTTGAGAGACTAAAGAGACTAAAGAGACTAAAGAGACTAAAGAGACTAAAGAGACTAAAGAGACTAAAGAGACTAAAGCGAACTAAGAGAATGAGAGATGAGTGGTGAGTTGTGAGAGATAAGATAGCGCAACAGCCAACACAGAACACAGAACCCCGTTAAATCTACTCCTATCGTCGCATTTAACGGGGCAAGCAAGGAACATTGAACATTGAACATTGAACAAGGAACATTGAACAAGGAACATTGAACAAGGAACATTGAACATTGAACAAAGAACAAAGAACATTGAACATTGAACATTGAACAAAGAACATTGAACATTGAACATTGAACAAAGAACATTGAACATTGAACACCGAACATTGAACAAAGAACATTGAACATTGAACATTGAACACCGAACATTGAACATTGAACATTGAACACCGAACATTGAACATTGAACATTGAACATTGAACATTGAACATTGAACATTGAACATTGAACATTGAACATTGAACATTGAACATTGAACATTGAACATTGAACATTAAATTTAGACAGATGAACCATGTAAAAATGTGATGATGAAAATACTAACAGTCGATAAGATTCAGGAGGCAGATGCCTATACTATTAAAAATGAGCCGATAAAGTCTATTGATTTAATGGAGCGGGCCGGCACCAATTGTTATCAATGGATAGCTGAGCGTTTGCAGAAGGATCAAAAAGTTATGGTTTATGCGGGTGTTGGAAATAATGCCGGCGACGGTTTGGTGATTTCCCGTTTATTAGCTGCTGAGGGGTATAAGGTTGAACTGGTGGTGCTGAAATTTAGCGATAAATTTTCCGATGATTTTACTGTAAACTTCGAGCGTTTAAAAAAGCAGCAAAAAGTCAAGATACATCAAGCAGAGCTTAAATCTCAGATTCCGGTTCCCGGTTCTGATGATTTGGTTGTGGATGCCATTTTTGGTTCAGGCCTGGGGCGCCCTGTAAAAGGGTTGCCGGCAGAAGCCATCAGAATCATCAATGATTCTGCCGCCGTTGTTGTTGCCGTAGATATTCCTTCCGGAATGTATGCCGACCATATTACTGATGAAAATGCCGGTGCTGTTATTCATGCTGACTACACCCTGAGTTTGCAAATGCCCAAATTGTCGATGATGTTGGCAGGGAGTGAGAAATTTTCCGGGACCCTGGTGGTTATTCCGATTGGTTTGCATCCTGCTTTTTTGCAAACTGTTGAAACACCTTATCAATTGATTACTTCGAGTTTTAGGCAATTTATTCCTGATCGTCATCGGTTTAGTCATAAGGGCGATTTTGGTCATGCCTTATTAATAGCCGGAAGTTATGGTAAAATGGGGGCCTGTGTACTGGCAGCAAAAGCGGCCTTAAGATCCGGTGCAGGTTTGGTGACAGCTCATGTTCCTCAAAAAGGCTATGATATTATACAAACAGCTGTGCCGGAATGTATGACGATCATTGATCCGGATCAGGAGATACAGGCCAATATGCCAGAGCTATCACCCTATAATGTAGTTGCAGTGGGGCCGGGTATCGGGAAGGGCAGTCAGACTCAAAAGCTGCTCAAGTTGCTGATTCAGCAAGCCCAAAAGCCCATGGTTTTGGATGCTGATGCGCTAAATATTTTGGCAGAGAACAAAACCTGGTTGTCTTTTTTGCCACCACAATCGGTGTTGACGCCACATCCCGGCGAGTTCGACCGGCTGGTGGGCAAGTCTGATAATGCTTTCCAGCGACTTGAAAAGGCCCGGGATTTTGCGCAGCGATATCAGGTTTATCTGGTTCTGAAAGGGGCCTTTACCGCAGTGTGTACGCCGTCGAAGCATGTGTGGTTTAATACCTCCGGGAATCCCGGTATGGCTACAGCCGGTAGTGGTGATGTCCTGACAGGAATTGTTGCAGCTTTGCTTGCACAAAACCTCGCCCCTTTTGAGGCCGCCACCCTGGGCGTTTATCTGCATGGTTGTGCCGGTGATATTGCAGCTCTGGATTTAAGCGAAACAGCATTGATAGCTTCCGATGTCATTGCTTATCTGCCGCTGGCTTTTCAGGAACTCGATGAAGAAATAGGTGGCGAGGTTAACGAGAAGATGGAGTTTTAAAGTATTGGCTAAAACTTTTTTTCGTTTGTGAGCTTTCCATCTTTATCCCACATTTTCCAGATTCCTTTTTTCTGGCCATTTTTGTAATACATCTTGTAGCGCATAGTGCCTTCCGAATCCCATATATACCAATGCCCGTGCTTTTTTCCATTCTGATAACGTGCCTCCGCTGTCTTTTTTCCGTCTTTGTCCCAGGTGATCCATAAGCTGTGCTTCAAGCCATCCAAATAGTAGCGTTGCTCTTTGGATTGACCGTTTTCATAATACAGCATCATCGTGCCATGGGGTAAACCATTTACGATGTTTATTTCGAGCTTCTTATTCCCGTTCTCATAGGCTTCTGTATGTGTGCCGGTATACAAAGCATCTCTTTTATAGTACAGACCGTCTTTTTTTATCAGTTCCTGGCTTAGCACCAACAAACTCGAAATGCTAAATATCGAAATTAATAAAATTTTTTTTATCATGATGTTTATTTGGCTTAATTAAACTATTATCAGACTAACAAAAATAAGCTTTTTAGTCACTGATGTCAAAAAAAAAGTGCTTTAGATAAAAAGCACTTGATTATCATTTATGATATTTTCAATGCAACAATTATTCTTTCTGAGCTACCAAATGAACTGTTAGCTCTTTTTGTTCTCCAACTTCAATATCAACATTTTCTACAAAGCTTTCATTATAGGAGATGTAACTTAATATTAAGTTGTATTTGCCGGGTTCAAGATCGTTAATGCTAAACTTTCCTTCCAGGTCGGAATAACAGACGATGTTGGTATTTTCTACCCGGATTTCAACACCTGCGAGGTTTTCACCGTTAGCCTGGTCCATGACCAGACCGTAGAGTTGTGAGCTTTGCTTTGCTTCTTTTTTATCCTTTTCTTCGCCAGCAATAGCTGAAGAGGATGCGATCAAAGAAAAAATTAAGGTTGCTAAAAATATGTTTTTCATGGCTTTTGATTTTGATACAAAAATAAGCCGGATGAATAAGGAAGTGATGAAATTAGTGTAAATCTAAGGTTAAGTTTATATTAAGCCGGATTTAGCTGTTTTTAGATTTTTGCGACAAGGAATTGTACTCATGCACAACTTCAGTGACAGAGACAATATAGTCGCCAATTTTTTCGCCCATCGAGTATAGGTCGTTAAAGTAATGTCCGGCAGCCTGGTGTGCATCTTCTTTTAATAACAGCTCGGCGTGCTGTCTTCTTAACTGATCGCGAAGCTGGTTGATTTCTTCCTCTTTGGCAAAGGCAGTTTCAGGGTTTAGCATGGAGTATTCATGACTTAAGTTCTGCTCCATGATTTCCAGAGCATCCATCAAAAGATCAAAAAGCTTTGATAAGCTGTCGCGCAATTCCTGTGTAAACCATACTTTGTTTTTATTTTTTTTATCGATAGTATGTGCCATTTGCTCAATCATGTCTCCGATATTTTCAAGGTCATCAATGATTTTAAGCATAATGCGCACACGGTTGGATGTCTCCAGACTCATTTCAGCTTCAGAAATACGGGTGAGGTAAGCGGAGATTTCAACCTGCATATGATCAGTGATTTTCTCGTATTTTGCGATCCGGTCATACAATATTTGATAATCGGATTCTGACTTTTCAAGGAGTAAGCTGGGAATAAAGCCGAACATTTTTTTCAGCCGCCGGGCAAAAATGCCAATTTCATTTTTTGCCTGTATGGTTGATAATTCTGATGTAGAGAGTATGCTGGTATTGATAAACTTTAGTTTGTCCTGCGAATGGTCGTCTTCGGGTTTGATGCTTATTAGCTTGTGCGACAGTCGTTCCAGCATAGGGATAAAGTTTACCATAATTAAGGTGTTCAGGATATTGAAGCTGGTATGAAAAACAGCCAGACTAATGAGGATTGAGGATTTACTGCTGGCAACTGTAGTTTCGTTACTTATGCCTGTCAACCATTCAATGCCATGAATGAATGGATAAAAGACCGGTATGGCCCATATTAGTGCCAGCACATTAAATAAAAAGTGAATACGGGCACTTTGGCGGGCTTTATAATTACCCACCAGTGCCGCTATATTGGGCGTGATCGTAGTTCCGATATTTTCACCCAGGATCATGGCTGCTCCCATCTCCAGCGGTATCCATCCGTTCGAGCATAACACCAGAGTGAGGACCATGGTTGCACTGGAGCTTTGAATGATCAGGGTGATTACCATGCCGGTTAAAATGAATAGCAATAGTGGCCATAATCCGCTATGCGGCAAATCGGCAAAGCGCTCAAAATACGCAGGGTTATCAGCGATATTTGGTAATGTCTCTTTTAAAAATTCCAATCCTAAAAACAGCAACGCAATGCCAATAATCAATTCGCCAAAGATGCGGTTTTGATTTTTTTGTGAAAAAAATAGCGGAAATGCCAGTCCAATCATAGGCAAAATCAACAGGCTGGTATTGCCCTGAAAGCCTATTAGTGCGAGCCAGGCTGTAATGGTTGTCCCTATATTGGCGCCCATGATAATTGGAATGCTTTGACTTACGGTAATCAGCCCGGCATTTACAAAGCTTACCAGCATAACGGTGGCTGCCGATGATGATTGTATCAGGCCTGTTACTGCAAATCCTGTCAATATTCCTTTTGTGCGGCTTGATGTTATTGCTGAGAGTATTTTTCGCATGCGATCGCCGGCAACTTTTTGCAGCGATTCACTCATGAATTTCATCCCATATAAAAACAAGCCCAGGGAACCAAGTACAGATAATATGTTTATTATAATGTCCACCTTCTTAAAACAGGATTTTAGCAAACTACAAAGAAACAAAAAACTGATTAACTGCCTTGTGGCTTGAGAAGGCTTAACCAAAAGTTTACATGCGGTTTTTTTGTGATGGCAATTCTATACCTTAAGTTAAGGTGCTAAGGTGTTGATTTTTTTTGACTTGCTGTAGAAGTCATCTTCTTTCGCCATATTTTTTTCGCTAACTCCCGCATATCTGTTGCCTGATCATATTCATCAATAATTTCTTGTCCCAGCATAGTTTCCACTATATCTTCCATGGTCACAATACCGTCCAATCCACCATATTCATCCACAACCAGCGCTATCATTTCGTTTTCTTCAGTAAATTTTTCATATAAACGCGAAATGGAGCTATTGTTTACTACAATAAGGATTTTTCGCTTAAACTCTTCCAGTTTAATATCCCGTTCCTGATGGAGTAGGTGGATCAACAAATCGTCTTTGAGGATGTATCCCGTAATATGTTCCTGTTCATCTTTATAGACAGGGATTCGGGAAAACCTCAGATTCTGAACCTCATCATAAAATTCTGACACGCGTGTTTCCTGGTTTGCCGAGACAATGACAACCCTGGGTGTCATAATATCTTTGACCCGCATATAGTCGAGGCGCAGCAGGTTTTGGATGATAAGGGACTCTTTTTCCTGGACTTCTCCGATATTGGCGCCGAAGCGAGCCATGGCTGATATTTCGTCGCGTGATACTTCTTTGTTTTTTTGTCCGCGTTTTAGCCATAAAGTAATCCCCTGGCTAAGAAAGATAAATGGATAAAGCGGGGAGTAGATCATGGCCTGTAAGGTGATGGCTGTAAATCCGGCCAGTTGGCGATTAAATATCGACCCTATCGTTTTGGGAATGATCTCAGAGAAAATCAGAATGACCAGGGTGAGTATAGCCGAGACAATGGATAAATATTCATTACCCCAGATCAGTTGAGCCTGAGCACCAACACCGGCAGCACCTATGGTATGTGCAAAAGTATTTAAGGTTAAAATGGCGGCCAGGGGGCGGTCAATGTTTTGCTTAAAGTGCGCCAGCAGCTTTCCTGAACGGCTTCCCGTTTCTTTAAGCATATTGACATAGCTGGGTGTCAAACTTAATATCACCGACTCCAGCATCGAGCAAAGAAAGGAAAACCCCAGTGCTATAAAAAGATATGCAAACAATAATTCCATCAACGAGCAAAGATAATACAATCAGTGGAGATATCTTTACAGGAATTATCTTTGTTTTTTATGACCACTGTCCTTTATACACGAAAGAAGAGATTGCATTGCGATCCAGTGGCTTTCTTTCTTCGTTTGGCTGACGGTAACCCAGCGCAATCATAGCAACAGGCGCGTGATCTTCTGGTAAATGCAGGTTGTCACGTGCTTTTTCCCGGTCATAACCCCCCATTTGATGTACGTATATTCCCATGCTTGTAGCCTGAGCCAATAGATTGCCTACAGCCATGCCTGTGTCATGAAACGCGTAGATGTTGTCTTTGCCGGTGACACTGGATTTTGTACTGGCTACAGTAAGCATCAAAACCGGAGCTCGTTTTGCCCATTCTTGATTTTGAGGCACTAACAAGTCCAGCAGGCGCTGGTATTCTTCGGGATTGTCTTTTGTGGCATAAATAAAGCGCCAGGGTTGCTCATTGAAACTGGAAGCAGCTCTGCGGGCCGCATCAAATAAGCTGTTTATTTCTTCTTCGGACAGAACGTCTTTCTGAAAGTCCACCGGACTATACCTGTCTTTTATTGCTGTTAATATCGGATGCATAGGATTTTGATTTGGTGTTTTGTGTCTTCGTTCCGTGTACAAAACAGCTGTATTTTAAAACTGTTCATTTATGCTGAAGAATTTATGCATGGATATCAGGTCATACGTTATGTTGCGAATGTCCTGAAAGCGAATGGGCTATTTGTGGTTCTCTGCGCTTTGCATCTAAGTGAAGATTAATGTTTGAATAATCCGCTTAGCGGGTTGCTGAATAAAAAAAAGGTTACCCTTTGCAGGATAACCTTCTATCTCATCGATGATAGATCTTTTTTTAGTCTTCCGGGTGAATTGCTTCAACCGGGCAGACATCAGCACAAGCTCCACAATCGGTGCATAAATCAGGATCAATTTTGTAAATGTCTCCTTCTTCAATTGCTTCTACCGGACATTCGTCCAGGCAGGAACCGCAAGCGGTGCATTCGTCTGTTATTACATATGCCATAACACAATAATTTTTTTTACAATTAATAGTTTTTATTTCGGAGACAAATGTAGCATAGTATTTTTTATTGTTGCAAGTTTCTATGAAAAAAATATCTATTTTGGATTGTTTCAAAATAGTAAGCTTTTTTCGTTTTGGATAATTATTCCTATTATTGCTTATAATTTCTTGCTACAATCACAAACGAAACCTCTATGGTGCGGAAAAAACGGAAAGGCAAAAAGGGCAGAAGGCTTATGAGCAGAATATTCAAAGCTGTTATTATCAGCCTTTTGATATTTGGTCTTGCTTGCGGGCTTTTCGTTATTGCAGTTTATCATAATGCTTTTGGGCCTGTGGTTGATGAAGGGGATTTAAAAGCTATTCGCCAGGAGTCGGCTACCTTGGTTTATTCGGCTGATAATAAGCTTATAGGAAAGTATTTTGCAGAGAATCGCACGAATATTAAATGGGAGGAGTTGCCGGAGCATTTGGTAAACGCCCTGGTTAGCACCGAAGATGCCAGATACTTTGAACATGAGGGTATAGACCGCAGGAGTTTATTGCGCGTATTAGTAAAAACAATCCTTATGGGTGATAAAAGTGCGGGAGGAGGAAGTACCATCACCCAACAGCTTGCCAAGAATCTGTTTGGTCGTAATAACCATGGCTTTTTAACTATACCTGTAGCCAAGGTAAAAGAAGGAATTATTGCCTATCGGCTGGAGAAACTATATACTAAAAGGGAAATACTGCTATTATACCTTAATACGGTTCCTTTTGGTGAAAACACCTATGGAATTGAAGCAGCCAGCAATCGCTATTTTAACAAAACAACAGCTGAATTAAATATTCAGGAAGCAGCCGTTTTGGTAGGGCTTTTAAAAGCAAACACATATTATAATCCGCGATTGCATCCGGACAATGCCCGAAAGCGAAGAAATATCGTACTCCAATTAATGGCGAAGCATGGATACCTTACACCGGAAGCAGCGGCACAGTTGTCAAAATCAGCGCTGGAATTAAAATACAGCAATTACACAGTTGAAGGGCCGGCACCATATTTTTTGCAACATGTTCGGCGAGAAGCCGAAGGCATTGTTGATCAAATCAACCATAGTCAGGGTAAGTCTTACGATTTGGAAAAAGACGGACTGCGAATTACAACTACTTTAAATTATGATCTTCAAAAGATAACGCGTCAGGCGATCAAAGAGCATCTCTCTCTTATGCAGAAAAGGCTGGATGGAGAATTCAATGGCAAAAAGAAACAATATATTTCTGTTGAAGAGAATAGCACAATCAAAAAACGGGAGATATTTACCTGGGAAGGTAGCGGTGTTCGTAAGATGAGTTTTAGCGATAGTTTGTGGCATTACAAAAAAATGCTGCATGCAGGAGTGGTTATTCAGGGTCCTGAAAGGGGAAACATTCTAGCCTGGGTTGGAGGTAATAACTTCCGCTATTTACCTTATGATTTGGTGAAAGCACAACGACAGGCCGCATCTGCATTTAAACCCATACTTTACGCAACAGCTCTGGAAAAAGGATTTGAACCCTGTGATTATCTCGTCAACGAGCCACATCATTTTGAGGATTATCCAGACTGGGAGCCCCGTAATTACGATGGGTCCTCGGGAGGTGAAGCTGCTTTATGGTACGCTTTGGCCCATTCTATGAACCTTCCTGCAGTAGACCTTTACCGGCGTGTTGGTTATGACGACTTCGACTATATGTGCCGTAAAATGGGATTTTCCAATACTCTACCGAAAGGCCCCTCAGCAGCTCTTGGCACCATGGATGTTAGTCTGCTTGAATTGGCCGCAGCCTACTCGGCCTTTGCAAACAAAGGCAAAATGACAAAGCAATATGCAATCAAAGAGATTCGTAACAGCAAGGATGAAGTCATTTATCAAAAACTCCAGCCAACATTTCAAACCCCTGTAAGCGAACAAACTGCTTTAAAGATGAATGCCATGCTTCTTGAAGCCACATCCAGGGGAACAGGGCAGTCTCTTTATAATCAATATGGTGTTCAAAACAAATTTGCAGGGAAAACAGGGACTTCTCAAAACTATAAAGATGCACGCTATATATGCTACAACAAAAAAATGGTAATAGCTGTTTGGGTTGGCGCCCGTGATGATGATATTCATTTTCAACATGGCAATTATGGGAGTGGCAGCAAACTCGCATTACCAATCGCCGGCAGGGTTTTACAGCAGGCACAAAATTACTCTTCCTTACAAAAAATGCAATTGTTTGAGCCTCCTCCGCTGCCTGATAATACTATCGGTTTGTTTGATTGTAAGCCATTGAGAAAAAAGTCTGTCGTTAGAGATGCCTTGCAAAAAATGATCGATGTGGTAAAAGGGGATAAAGAAAAGCTTAGTGAAAATGACGACATCTCTTCAGAACAAGAGAATCAGCAAGCGGATAATGATAAAGAAACCACAAAGGCAGGACGTTTTCTAAGAAAGCTGTTTGGCAAAAAGAATCATTAGCTTTCCTGAGTCCGGCTTAAATACAATTGACCTTATTTAAAAAGGACTCATCATTGATTGACACATTGTAAACCGGAATATTTCGGTAAGTGCCATATGGCTTTGGTGGCATCTTGTATAACAGGTTTTATATCATTGTATTATAGGGTGATCTTTGTTTTTTGTGAATATTCCGGCTCATATAGTTAGTTGTGCGCAGGAAAAACTATATTTTTGTGCTCTTGTGGAAGAGATATTAAAGACATTAAACCATTCGCAGCAAGAAGCTGTGAAGCAGATTGAAGGGCCTGTTATGGTTTTAGCCGGAGCAGGTTCGGGTAAGACACGCGTGCTTACACACCGGTTGGCTTATATGATTCAACAGGGCGTAGATCCGTTCAATATTCTGGCATTGACATTTACCAATAAAGCGGCTCGCGAAATGCAGGGTCGTATAACAAAAATGATTGGTGGCAGTGCAGCCAAAAGTGTATGGATGGGAACCTTTCACTCTATTTTTGCCCGCATTTTAAGGGCTGATGGGAAATATTTGGGCTATCCGTCCAATTATACCATCTACGATATGGATGATGCAAAACGCCTGATCAGAAGTATTGTCAAGGAAATGAACCTGGATCCGAAGACATATCCGCCCGGGCAGGTGTTGCATCGCATTTCATCAGCCAAATCAAACCTGCTGTCGCATCAGGAATATAATCAAAATTCCGAACTGATGAGCCAGGACCAGATGGCCGGGAAACCGTATATTGGCGAGATATTCAAGCGCTATAACCTTCGGCTGAAAAAGTCATCAGCTATGGATTTTGATGACTTGCTGTTTAATATGAATATTCTGCTGCGTGATTTTCCGGAAGTCTTGTATAAATATCAGCAGCGCTTTAAATACATTATGGTTGATGAGTATCAGGATACTAATTATGCGCAATACCTGATAGTGAAAAAGTTGGCCGCCAATGATGAAAATATTTGTGTGGTAGGGGATGATGCGCAAAGTATCTATGGCTTTCGTGGTGCTAATATTGAAAATATTCTGAATCTGAAAAAAGATTATCCGGATATCAAAACATTTAAGCTGGAACAGAATTACAGGTCTTCACAAAATATTGTCAATGCTGCCAACAGTGTTATTGCAAAAAATAAGGACCAGTATCAAAAGAAAGTATGGACGGAAAATGTCGAAGGTGATAAGATCAGGCTGATACAAACGGCAACAGATCAGGAGGAGGCTATACAGATAGTGTCTGAAGTTTTTCAGACACAACAAGTTGACAAGGCCAGTCCCAATGACTTTGCGGTGTTATATCGTACCAACGCCCAGTCGCGTTCGCTCGAGGAAGCACTGAGGCGGAAAAATATCCCGTATCGCATCTATGGTGGTTTGTCTTTTTATCAGCGAAAGGAAGTCAAAGACTTGCTGGCCTATTTTCGTCTGGTGGTAAACCCCCGTGATCAGGAGGCCTTAACACGTATTATCAATGTGCCGGCCCGTGGAATTGGGACAACAACACTGGAACGCTTGATTGTAGCTGCCGAAGAGATGGGGACCTCAGTTTGGGATGTCTGTGAAAATATCCTCCAGGCTCAGGTAAACTTAAATAGTGGTATTCGTAGCCGGATCGATAATTTTGTGGTGATGATAAAGAGCTTTAGGGCAGAGCTGACAAAGCTGAATGCTTATGAGCTGGCCAAACGCATTGCCCGCGAAAGCACAATGCTTAAGATGCTGAAAGATGATCAAACGCCTGAAGGTATGGGACGGCAGGAGAATATCGAAGAGCTGCTCAATGCCATTAGTTTGTACGTGGATAAAGAAGAAGATGAAGTGCCCGGCGGTATATTGTCGGCGCCGGATGAAGTGCAAAAAGAGGAAGCGGGACTGCGGACACTTGATAAATATATGGAAAATATCGCGCTGCTGACTGATGCCGATAATGATAATGACCAGCAAGAGCGGGTCTCTTTGATGACTATTCATGGCGCCAAAGGCCTGGAGTTCCCCTATGTGTTTATCGCTGGACTGGAGGAGAATCTTTTCCCTTCCATGCAATCTATGGGCACAAGAGCTGAGCTGGAGGAGGAGCGACGCCTGTTTTATGTGGCCCTGACACGTGCTGAGAAGAAAATATGGCTCAGCTATGCTGAAACACGACGGCGCTTTGGAAATGTTGTTTTTTCGGAACCCTCACGATTTATTGATGAATTGGACAAAAAGTTTTTACAGGGAGCTATGGGCTCCAATGCAAAAGACAGCAGGCAGCAAACGAATGCTTTTGGCGGTAATTATGGCAGCGTTGGGGCAAGTAGTGCACGCAAACCAAAACTGAGAAAAATTAAGCAGAAGCCCAAAGCAACAGCAGCCGAAGCACCCTCTGATGCAGAGGATTTTATGCCCGGCACTATGGTTGAGCATGTTAAGTTTGGCCCTGGTAAAGTGCTCAGTGTCGAAGGTCAGGGACCAAATAAAAAGGCTACTGTCCATTTTAACTCTGTTGGACAAAAACAACTACTCCTTCGTTTTGCTAAACTGAAACGAATCAGTTGATGTTGTTTTCAAAGAAAACTTTTGTTATCTTTGTCGTTTTATTTGATGAACCGGGCCATGATCTGCCTAAAGCGGAACTCACACCTGCATGATTAGAATGAAATTGAAGTTCGTGTGGTAATATTTTGATTTGTTATGACAAGCTCCCCAGTATAAATGACGGATTAAACATCTGACCACTAAAATTAAAATTATAAACAGATAAAATCTGGCTTACTTGAATATTAAATTTTTTTTTTGACTCTCCAGATTTTTTAGAAATAATCGTTTATGGAATATAATACAGCAAGAGAAAAATTGGTGATTCCTGAGTATGGACGCAATATTCAAAAAATGGTTCAGGCATTAAATGATGAACCCGATCGCGAAAAGCGTACAGCCATGGCCAGGATAATTGTAAAAATTATGGCCCAGGTGCGGCAAACCAAAGATCGTGACCTTGGCGGTGACTTTTATCAAAAGTTGTGGGATCATCTTTATATTATCTCAGACTTAAAATTGGATGTGGATAGTCCTTATCCGCCGCCTTCGGCTGAAATCCTTTACAAAAAGCCGGATAAAATGGAGCGGGATCAGGAGCCTATCCGTTTTCGCTATTTTGGACGCAATATCCAAAAGATTATCAAAGAAGTGGCTGAGCTCGAAGAAGGTGAACAAAAGGAAATTCTGATTAATGGACTGGCCAATCATTTGAAAAAACTTTATCTGACCTGGAATAAGGAATCTGTGGATGACGAGATTATCTTTCAGCAAATGGAAAAACTCTCTCAAGGAAAAATCAAGCTTACCGATGATACTAAGCTGAATGAAACCAGGGATATCCTGGCACGCTCGAATGTGCGACGACGCAAATCGCCAACAAACAAGAATAATTCAAAAAATTATAAGAGTAGTAGCCGTCGGCGACGCTATTAACTGTTAACAATATTTCGTTGATAAAAGGCCGGTAGTTGAAAGCAACTATCGGCTCTTTTTTTTTACCTTTACGCTGTTTATCACTATTGGCTAAAGCCATAAAAAACCAATGACCTATGAATGCATTTGAAATTACAGGCGGCAAGACATTGTCAGGCGAAATATCACCACAGGGTGCTAAGAATGAAGCCTTACAGGTGCTTTGTGCGATATTGCTGACGGACGAACAGATCGTGATAGATAATATTCCTGACATAAGGGATGTCAACAACTTAATCTCTTTGCTAAAGGAGATAGGGGTGGATGTCGAGCGTTTGTCTGCTGAAAAGATAGCCTTTCGGGCGAAAAATATCAATATGGAATATTTGACTACCCGGGAATTTCGTGATCGGGCCTCAAGTTTGAGGGGATCGATTATGATCCTGGGCCCATTGCTGGCACGCTTTGGCTATGCCTATGCTCCGCGCCCGGGTGGGGACAAGATCGGACGCAGAAGGCTTGATACACACTTTTATGGATTGAAAAAGCTGGGGGCAAAAGTTGATATTCTGGATGATACAACGTATAGAGTTAGCACTGAAGGACTGAAAGGACGCTATATGTTGCTTGATGAAGCTTCTGTTACAGGAACAGCAAATATAGTGATGGCTGCAGTTTTAGCTGAAGGGACTACCACCATTTTTAATGCAGCGTGTGAACCTTATGTCCTGCAGCTTTGCCGGCTGTTGACACATATGGGTGCCAGAATTTCAGGTGTGGGCTCTAATCTGTTGACGATCGAGGGTGTTGATCGTCTTCATGGGGCAAATCACCGCTTGCTGCCAGATATGATCGAGGTGGGTAGCTTTATTGGAATGGCGGCAATGACATCTTCTGCTATCACGATCAAAGATGTGCACCTGAAATCATTGGGTATGATCCCGGAGGTGTTCCGGCGTATGGGTATTCAAATACAAGAGCAGGGTGATGACTTGTTTATCCCGGCTCAGGACCACTATGAGATCGAGTCGTTTATGGACGGCTCTATCCTGACTA
This sequence comes from Bacteroidota bacterium, assembly GCA_051748205.1. Taxonomy (GTDB): domain Bacteria; phylum Bacteroidota; class Bacteroidia; order Bacteroidales; family PWNQ01; genus PWNQ01. The sequence continues at coordinate 14,161 of JBNJHE010000022.1, forward strand.
TCGCTGATGCCCCCTGGCCCGGATTTACACCGGATTTGATTTCAGTGGCCCTGGTTGTAGCTACCCAGGCAAGGGGCAGCGTACTGATCCACCAAAAAATGTTCGAATCCCGACTTTTCTTTGTCGACAAACTTATTGATATGGGTGCCCAAATAATTTTATGCGATCCTCACCGGGCTACGGTTATCGGACAGGATAGAAAGGTGCCATTAAAAGGTATTCAAATGGTCTCGCCGGATATCCGGGCTGGAGTGTCTTTGCTTATTGCCGCTCTTTCGGCAAAAGGAACTTCGCTAATTCACAATATAGAGCAAATCGATCGGGGCTATCAACGTATTGATCAGCGCCTTAATGCCCTGGGTGCACAGATAGTCAGAAAATAATTACTGGTATTATGGCTTTGACTACAGTTATCTTGATTTAGCATTAATGCTTACACTGTCATTTTGTCCTTTTCTATCCTGGACTGTTTCTGTATTAATTCAGTCTGGATGTAAACTATTGTAAAATGAAATAAAGTATTCTAATTCAAGACTTTGTCAGTCCAGGATAGTCTGAATATATTGTATTTACCAGGAGTAAATGGATAATAGTTTAATTTGTTTATAAATACATTAGTTTGATAATCAAATAAATATAGCTTTTTTTATGTTCTTTTTATGAATTTTGCTGACTGCAGTCTTACAGCTTTTCTGGTTTAATATAAATGTTATTTTTGCAGGAAATTTACTGTTGGCAAGTATTTTGCTGTGACCGATAAGATGAATCGAGCGATAATCTGCCTAAGGCAGATCACACACGCGCATGATTTTAATCGAATTGAAAAGCATGTAGCGTGTATTTCATTGGTTATGGCGAACTCCCAGGTATAAATGACGGGGACGAATTTTATAAAATTATAAACAGCTGAACAATTATGAGCAAGAAAGATAGAAAAGAGCAAGAGATCAGAGATAAGGAGAAGCTAAATCAGGAAGAGCAACAGCATGAAGTGCAAAGCCAGGCTGATAACCTGGAGCAAGAGCAGGACTCTGCTTCTTATGAGCGCGATGATGATAGCGAAAAGGTTGAAAATGGTCGTAAGGAAGAACAAGGGAATGAAGGATGGGAGAATAAGTTTAATCAATTAAACGACAAGCATTTGCGATTATTTTCGGAGTTTGATAATTATCGTAAGCGCACAATGCGGGAAAAGGCAGATTTGATTAAGTCGGCGTCCGCAGAATTGATTAAGGAAATGTTGCCTTTGATGGATGATATGGACCGTGCCATTGCCGCTGTCCCTGAAGATCAGAAAGAAGCACGTAAAGGGATGGAGCTTATCCGGGATAAGTTTATGACTATTCTGCGTCAGAAAGGACTGAAGGAAATGGACTCCAGGGGAGAAGAGTTTAATACCGACTACCATGAGGCAATTACGCAAGTGCCGGCACCAAAAGAAGAGCTGAAGGGCAAAGTGGTCGATGTAGTTGAAAAGGGATATTTTTTAAATGACAAAGTATTGCGCTTTGCCAAAGTGGTTGTGGGAAAATAAGATTATAGGTTTTTATGACACAAAGAGATTATTACGAAATTCTGGAGATATCAAAAGATGCTTCAGCCGATCAGATTAAAAAAGCATACCGCAAGAAAGCGCTGAAATTTCATCCGGATAAGAATCCGGATGACCCGGGTGCAGAGCAAAAGTTTAAAGAAGCAGCTGAAGCGTATGAAGTATTGCGCGACCCGAATAAGCGTAGCCGCTATGATCAGTTTGGCCATGCCGGAGTAAAGAATGGCGCCTCTGGTGGTGGCTTTGGCGGTGGTATGTCGATGGATGATATCTTTAGCCAGTTTGGAGATATCTTTGAAGATTTTGGCTTTGGAGGAGGCTTTGGAGGCCGCTCCAGAGGTGGGCGGAGGCGCGTGAACCGTGGCTCAAATCTTCGTGTTAAAGTGAAGCTGACACTTGAAGAAATTACTCATGGCGTAAATAAAAAAATTAAAGTAAATAAATACGTTACCTGTGAAACCTGTCAGGGAACAGGAGCTAAAGATGGATCATCATATCAGAGCTGTTCTACCTGTAATGGAATGGGGCAGGTAACCCAGGTGACAAACACTTTTCTGGGGCAGATGCAAACGACCACTACATGCCCTTCTTGTGGTGGTGAAGGGAAAACCATATCCCAAAAGTGTCCCGCTTGTGCCGGCAATGGTATTGTGAAAGGAGAAGAGGTTATTTCCCTCGATATCCCTTCAGGCGTGGAAGATGGTATGCAACTGTCTGTCTCTGGCAAAGGTAATGCTGCTGCACGGGGTGGAATTCCGGGAGACCTGATTGTACTTGTGGAACAAATAGACCATGAGCACTTTACACGGGATGGCTATAATTTGCTCTATAATCTTTATGTCTCTTTCCCCGAGGCTGTGCTGGGAACTACCGTACAAGTGCCTACTATCGACGGGAAAGCGAAAATAAAAATAGATCCAGGTACGCAACCCGGAAGAATATTGCGACTCAGAAACAAAGGAATCCCTTTTTTGCAAAGAAGTGCGCGTGGAGATCAATTGATTAATGTGAATATCTGGACTCCTCAAGAATTAAGTAAAGAAGAAAAACAGATGTTGGAAAAACTGAAGGAATCGGGTAACTTTAAACCCAACCCGGGTAAAAATGAACGTAGTTTTTTTGAGAAAATGAGAGAATATTTTAGCGGTTAACAGGGGTTCCGTTTAGATGGAAGCCAAAAAATAACTTTTAACATACATTCTATGAACATATTAGAGGTGGAAGGAATAGTCAAAGATTATGCTAATCACCGGGCATTAAATCAGGTTAGCTTGACTATCCCTGAGAAGAGTGTATTTGGGTTGTTGGGTCCAAATGGAGCAGGAAAAACAACGCTGATACGCATAATTAACCAAATTGCCTCCATGGACAAAGGCCGCATCTTGTTTAAGGGAGAGCCATTGCGACCCAACGACGTTAATCGTATTGGCTATTTGCCGGAAGAAAGGGGCTTGTATCGTAAGATGAAAGTGGGCGAAATGGCACTGTATCTGGCCCAGCTCAAGGGCTTAACTAAGAGCCAGGCTATGGAGCGCCTGGAATATTGGTTTAAAAAGTTTGATATTGCCGATTGGTGGCACCGGAAGGTGGAGGAATTGTCCAAAGGGATGCAGCAAAAAATCCAGTTCGTGGTAACGATTATCCATGAGCCTGAACTGTTAATCTTTGACGAGCCTTTCTCTGGCTTTGACCCCATCAACCAGGGATTGTTAAAGGAAGAGATACTCAAGCAAAAGGAAAGAGGGGCCGCAATAATTTTCTCTACACATAATATGGCTTCGGTGGAAGAAATCTGTGACAATATTGCCCTAATCAATAATGCAGAAGTAATCCTGGAGGGCGAAGTTAATCAGCTTAAGAATGCATATAAGACCAATGAGTTTGATATTGTGCTGGCAAATTGTCCGCAGGGTTTAGCTCATTTGTACCGGGCTGATATAAAAGTGCTGAAAGAAGAGAAGAAAGAAGATCTGATACATGCACGCCTACAGGTGTCAGAAGAAGTTACAACCAATGAAGTGTTAAACATATTAATCCGTAGTGGAGAGATTCGTAGTTTCAGGGAAGTATTACCTGGAATGGACGAAATATTTATTCGGAATGTGAATAATCACCCCAGGAAAAAAACCACTTATGATGAATAAAGTATCCCTGATCGTAAAGCGGGAATATCTATCCCGTGTAAGGAAAAAGTCATTTTTGATCATGACTGTATTGGGGCCGCTGCTGTTTGCTGCTCTTATGATTCTTCCCTCGTATCTGGCTACCAAAACCGATGAGGTAAATTATGTTAATGTTGTGGATGAAACAGGCCTTTATGCTGCGCAAATGGATAACAGCAAGTCGGTAAAATTTCGTATTTTAACTATGGACATCGGGGATGCTCAGGAAGCTTTTTCGGCCGATTCAGCCAATGCATTGTTGTTTATTCCCAAGACTGAAAGCAGCCGTCATGCCAAAGCTGTAATCTTTTTCAATGATGAGCAGCCCAGCATAGTAGTGCAGGAGCGGATTCGTAGTGAGATGAACGAGATACTGGAATATGCTTTGATAGAATCGGAATTGGGTGTTGATCCCTCAAAGTTGCGTAGTCTGGATCCTGATGTAAAGATTACTACCCAAAATATTAAAACCGGAAAGAGCTCAATGGCCTTGCTAACAACAGGCTTAGGTTTGTTTGGCGGAATCTTGATCTATTTCTTCATTTTTATCTTTGCCTCTCAGGTGATGCGCGGGGTGCTGGAAGAAAAAACCAGTCGCATCGTAGAGGTTATTGTATCTTCTGTTAAACCTTTTCAGTTGATGATGGGCAAGATCGTTGGCGTGGCCCTGGTTGGGCTCACTCAGTTTATGCTATGGATTATTCTGACAGGCTTGATCGTTATAGGGATAAATATTTCCAATCCGGGATTATTGGATGCTGCCGGGGGGCAACAAAAGGTGGTTAGTGATACCAGGACGTTGATGCCTTCCGATGATGCTTCAAATATACAGGAAGAAGGATTTACTCAGGATGAAACCTTTGCTGCTGTGGCCTCCAGCCTGCAGTCGATCAATATACCGCTGATGGTTTTGGCCTTTTTGTTTTACTTTTTGTTTGGCTATCTCTTATACGCCGCTTTATTTGCAGCCATAGGTTCGGCAGTTGATAATGAGGCGGATACGCAACAGTTTATGCTGCCTGTTACGATTCCTTTATTATTGGCTATTGTTATGTCAACCATGATTGTGCAAAGCCCTGGCGGGCCGGTGGCTTTCTGGTTATCCATGATTCCTTTCACTTCACCTGTCGTTATGATGATGCGCCTGCCTTTTGGTGTGCCTGTCTGGGAAATGGCTCTTTCCATGGGACTACTGGTATTGACCTTTATCGGTGCTGTCTGGATGGCAGCAAAAATTTATCGTACCGGGATTTTAATGTATGGAAGTAAAGTGAATTACAAAGTACTTTGGAAGTGGCTTAGACAATAAAAAAACGCACAGCAAAGTTGCTGTGCGCTTTTTTCTGGTCAATGCTTTTATAAGCGTAAGCTTAATCCGACATTAAAAATGGATAAACCATAGCCAATTTCAGCAAAAGCTCCGGTTGCATCACTGAAGTAATATAGAGCCCCAAGGTGAATTCCATATATTAGTGATGGGTTTTTGTCATCAAAATCATCTTGCTGAAGTCCGTCATCGGCGATAAACTCTGAAGAAGCAAGATCATAACCGAGCATAGCTTTGGCATACATATTGGCTGATTCCGAAGAATAAAAATGATATTGGCCCAATGCACCCAGCAGGAAGTGGTCTGTTTCAAAATTTACAGTATTGCCACTATAAAGATTTATTTCATAATCGGTGGCCGCATATCCAACTAAGATACCCACGCCAAGATTTTCAGCTATGCCATATTCTAACTGAAGTGAGGTAGGCGGTAATTTAATGCCTTCGGGAAGCAATCCGGATCCTATTCCAATATTCAGGCTTAAGTTCATGTCTCCCACATCGTAATTTTGAGCAGGGAGATTCAAGGTGCCGGCAACAAGAAATAAAGCCAGCAAACTGATGATCTTTTTCATAGTGTTGAATGGTTTGGTTGTTTTGGTCAAAAATACAAAAAAAAAGGCTTTTTCTATAAAAAAAAGCCTTTCATATCAGTAATCTTGTTTTGTTAAAAGGACATAATCGCTTTTTTGATTCTGTCAAGAGCTTCTCTTAAGTCATCTTCAGAAATAATCAGCGGAGGTGCAAACCGGATAATATCTCCATGAGTTGGTTTAGCCAGCACGCCGAATTCGGCCATTTTCACACATACATCCCAGGCTTCAAAGCCGTCTTTAGGTTTGATTACTACGGCGTTCAATAAGCCTTTACCTCTCACAAGCGAGATCATCTCGTGCTTGCAGTTTTGCATTTCTTCGCGGAAGATTTTGCCGAGATAATCAGCTCTTTCGGCCAGATTTTCTTCTTTTAACACTTGCAATGCAGCTGTAGCCACGCGAGCGGCAACAGGATTTCCACCAAAAGTGGATCCGTGTTCGCCGGGTTTGATTGTTAGCATGATATCATCGTCGGCCAGGACAGCAGAGATAGGATAAACACCGCCGGAGAGTGCTTTCCCCAAAATAAGGACATCAGGACGCACATCTTCATGATCGCAGGCCAGCATCTTACCTGTGCGCGCCAACCCTGATTGCACTTCGTCAGCAATAAACAGCACGTTATGTTGCTTACAAAGGTCATAAGCTTTTTTCAGATAACCTTCATCAGGAACCATTACGCCAGCTTCACCCTGTATGGGCTCTACTAAAAATCCGGCAATGTTCGGGTCCTTTAGTTCTTTGGCCAGTGCCTCAGTGTCGTTATAAGGGATGGTTACAAATCCCGGAGTGTATGGTCCATAACCCTTATATGCATCCGGGTCGGATGACATGGAAATAATGGTGATGGTTCTGCCATGAAAATTATTGGCTGCCACGATGATCTTTGCTTCATTTTCTGGTATGCCTTTTTTCTCATACGCCCACTTGCGGCATAGCTTGAGCGCTGTTTCATCAGCTTCAGCACCGGAGTTCATCGGAAGGACCTTGTCATAACCAAAAAATTCGGTGATGTATTTTTCATAAGGCCCTAAAGCATCATTGAAGAATGCCCGCGAGGTTAAAGTTAAGGTTTCGGCTTGCTCTGTTAACGCTCCTACAATTTTAGGATGACAATGCCCCTGGTTAACCGCTGAATACGCGGATAAAAAATCAAAATATTCTTTTCCTTCAGCATCCCATACTTTTGCGCCTTTCCCTTTAGCTAATACTACAGGTAATGGATGGTAATTATGGGCACCATATTTTTCTTCAAGCTCAATGGCTTGTTGAGATGTGATCTTATCTGTCATATCCCTGTTCTTTTTTATTGGTTTAACGTGTTTTAAATAATCCAGCAAATATAGAATATTTGGTGTGATTGGCAGCTGTTTCTAAAGAATATTTTTTCGTTGTTAAAGCTGCTTGAATGTGCTGCTATCATAGGATGCATAAAAAAGCTGTTCTTGACACACTTTTTGTTTTGGGTGTTGAAAGAACAGCTATATTTTAATGTTGTCAGCGTTTAAAATTGCAGGATGTCAACAGCAGCATCATAGATTTTATCTGGATTGGGGAGAATGGCCTTCTCCAGTATGGGATTGAACCCAACTGGCGTAAACGTTGCTCCGACGCGTTTTATTGGAGCGTCGAGGAACTGGAAAGCCTCATCAGCAATAATGGCGGCAAGTTCGCCTCCAAAACCGGAGTTGACCTTGTCTTCGTGAACAAGTAACACACGATTGGTTTTTTTAACGGTATCAATAATGGAGGCTTTATCAAGCGGTACTAATGATCGAAGGTCCAGCACTTCCACATCAGCGCCTTTTTCTTTCGCTAGCTTATCAGCCGCTTGTATGCTCTGATGGACAGTGTTACCAAAAGTTATGATGCTTAAATCTTTCCCTGTTCTGCGAATTCGTGCTTTGCCAAAAGGGACTTCAAAATCATCGGGGATAGGAGTAGCGGCTATAGGGGCATTATACAGCGCTTTGGGTTCCAGGAAGAGGGTAGGGCCTTCTGAAAGGATAGCCGTGCGCAATAAGCCGGCAGCATCGTCAGCAAACGATGGGTAAACTACACGTATGCCGGGAAAGGTAGTGAGCGCTCCTTCGGTGGTTTGCGAATGGTATAATCCCCCACCGATATATCCGCCAGAAGCCAGACGAATCACTACATTGGGGGCAAATTGTCCGTTGGTGCGCCAGTACTCATGTGTCATTTCAACAAATTGCTCCATGGCCGGCCAAAAGTAATCTGCAAATTCAGCCCCTTCAATAACAATGCGGATATCCTTGCGGTAGCGGCTCATGCCATTGGCTGTTCCTACAATAAAATCCTCGGCTATAGGCGCATTGAAAATTCTGTCCTTGCCAAACTCCTGCTGCATGCCTTTGGTGACATTAAAAATGCCGCCTTTGTCTTTGTTTGCTACATCCTGCCCCCACAAAAAGGTATGTTTATTTTTTCTGAATTCAGCTTTTAGGGTTTCGTTTAAGGCTACGATAAATTTTTTCTTTTCTCCCTCGAAATCGTGTGTCCCTGCTAAATATTTTTCAGGTTGATGTGGTGTGGGAAGAACAAAGTCGTAAATGCTTTCCGGCTTTGGGTCTGGAGCTTTGATGGCCGTTTTGTGTGCTTTGGAGACCATTTTTTTAATGTCCTGGTCGAATTCATCGAGTTGTTGTTCGGTAAATTTCTTGCTTCGGATTAACTGCTGGCGGAACCGCAGCAGGGGGTCCAGGCGGCGGGCTTCTTCCAGTTCCTGGTCATCGCGATAGAGTTCATGCCGGTCGCTGTTGGAGTGCGACCCGATCCGGGTGACGCTGGCATGGATGATTACTGGTTGCTGTTGCTCAATGGCAATCTGTTTCGCTTCACTCATGGCATTCATGGAGTCAAAAATGTCTTTCCCATCACAGTGGATGATGCTAAGGTTTCTGAAACCTTTGAAGTTATCGGCAACGCGCCTGTTGGCTGTTTGATCTTCGCGGGGAACCGAAATGCCGTAGCGGTTATCCTGAAAGACAAAGATGACGGGCAGCTTTTCACGGCTGGCGCCATTGATGGCTTCATAAACAAATCCTTCAGAAACAGATGATTCGCCCTGAGAAGAGATCGCCACAGCCTTTTCATTGTATTGCTTTATTCCACGTGCCACGCCGGCTGCATGAAGGGTGTGATTACCGGTGGCTGAGGATACATTATGGATGTTCCATTCCGGCTTGGCAAAGTGGTTGGACATGTGCCTGCCACCACTGGCCACATCATTGGCCTTGCTGATACCATTAAGGATGATCTCTTCGGCGGTAAGACCTGCCGATATGGCTGTGAGCATATCGCGGTAATAAGGAAACAAATGATCTTTCTTTTTTTCAAAAACCTGGCCTATGGCCAACTGTATGCCGTCATGCCCCGCATATGGCGCATGATATGACCATCCCAGCGCTTGTTTTAAATAATTGGGGGCTTTTTCATCCAGCTTGCGTCCTAATGTCAGTAGTTTATACCACTCTTTAAGCGTTTCCTTTCCCGTTTTACTGATCGAATATTGCTTTGCTTTTGCCATGATATTAAATGCTTGTGTTAGTTTGCCTCTCTAACAAAGTATTAAATGGCTTTGTTCATGAGATAACGCAAGCGTTTGAATATTTGTAAATTATTTGTGCTTGTTCATTGTGAATCTTCCATCATTACCATGAATGTTCTACCTGACTATTGAGAAATATTATTATTACAGATAAACCGAATTTGCTGTACTGTTTTGGGATTGGAACAAAGGAGTGATAATGAATATTGAGCCCAGTATAAAAAGGTCACATTTGATTTTCAGCGGCTTTTTGCCCCAATCCGCCAAAGGCGGATGAAGCCGCTGAAAATCAGCCACCCGCCTTAGGCGGGATGGGGTAAAGCTGATTTTCAGCGGCTGTGATAAATTTAGTGTTTTTAGACCGGACTCAATATTGCTAATAGTAAGATTCAGTGAATCAGGTTGAAATTGAAATGGAGGTGTTTTCTGGGTGTAAAAGTCATAGAATAGCTATTGTTTTGAAAAAAAACCCTTATATTTGCACCCGCAAAATGGCTCCGTAGCTCAATTGGATAGAGCGTCTGACTACGGATCAGAAGGTTGGGGGTTCGACTCCTCCCGGAGTCGCCATACAGGACAAGTTCAGATTTTTATGAGCTTGTCCTTTTTTGTTTTCCTGTATATTGCTGGCTATTTGGAAAATATGACAGACAACAGCATTTAGCTTAGGGGTTCGATACTTATTTTTTTTGGTTCGTTGGGCTTTGTCGTTTCCAAACTGCTGCTTAAGGATTTCTCTGTATAATTCTGCCACACCCTGAGCGATAGTAATTCTGGACAGAAGTTTTTCCAAAGCCTTGTGGGCTTCCTTAACCTTTACTCTGCTGGGAAAATGGTACGAACCGGTTGCTGACAAAAAACTACTGGCGGTGCATCAGAATTGCTGCGAACGAGTTTACCTGGTGCGTGACTTTATAGTTCGTGACCCTGAAAACAGGTTTGTACAACTTCCATACAAATACTTTGATACGAAGAATCCATTACTATGATCATAATAAAGTTAAGGGTGATTTTACTGGCAATAAAGACGAATATTTGACAGTTAGGGAGCTGGAGGTACTGCTGGGTTTATGTAGAGGCAAAACTAGCCAAATGATTGCCAATGAGCTGCATATTTCGCCTAAAACAATAGAAACGTACAGGGCGAATTTATTGGCTAAAACCCATTCAAACAATTTAGCATCATTAATGATGTATTCATTTATTAGTGGACTGATATCTACTGAGGTATTTACCTGATTCTTTTAAACTTATCTGCTCTGTTAAACTATGAGGGAGTGTATGGAAGAGAAGGCAAATGATAGCGAAATATGGGGTCGGGGTAGCTATTTACTTGAAGTTACGGATGAATATGTAAATTGTCATACAGGTGAAGCGTCGAAAGATAATCATCATAATTAAATTTAATTAACATGCTAAAAGAATTCACTCCCTTAAGAGCTTGTATAAAATACTGGTCCTCATTTTTAGGAGATGCAAATTTCCTGGATGATGCAGGCCTCACGGAATATGATACTGAAATCAATGATCAAAGATTTTATATTTCCGGGAAACTGGCGATTTTTAATACGTTGGAATTTCCTTTTCTGAATACAAAAATATGCCACTCCTAAAGGAGTTTGGAGGAGCTGCACCCTCGCTGTGGCTATAAAGATGTCGCTGCTCCGCAGCTTCAAGTAATCTAAGATCACAACTGGGTGATGCAGCCGGATGACAAATCTGGCTTATTCAAAAAGCCCGGACACGATTCCCAGGCTCCGAAGGGGCGAAATAATACAGCAGAGGGTGCAGCCCTCTGACAGGTTCATAATGACTTGTTTTTGCGTTACGCCCGTTTTTATCACTGTCATTTCCAAAAGTAAACTCCTGACACCGGTTTGTTGCTATTCTTTAATCTTTGTTTATCTTTGAACCATCTTCAATGATGATGGTATCTAACGAGCATTATTCATGAGCAACAACGCAGATATCGGATGTTATGGACAAACACTAAGTATTATATTAACCTTAAAATTCATCATTAATGAAAGTAAAATTGCTACTCCTTTTTTGTATTGGTGTTTTTTTTCTGACCCCAAAATTATATGCTCAGGAAAACCCAATCAATTTTAGTTTGGCTAAATCCCATTGGAAAAGTGCTTTTAAGAATGGGGAAGACTTTTTTATGGGAGCATCCCTTTATAACTTCAGGATACAGGGAAACCAAAACAGTGCCCGGTTTAAAGATTATATCCCAAACGGCTACAGTCTATATGGAGGGTATAGTTATGTAACAGACCACGAAGGTTATGACCGTCTGTATTCAGCTTTTGAGTTTATCCTGGGAAAACGAGAAGCCAGTTTTAGCCATGCGGATATTGGCGCTGATGAATTAGATTTGTTTACCGCCAAGAAATTCAGCGATTATTTCATATCAGTTCCTTTGCGTTTTGGGTATTCCATTCCTGTGGGTCGAAATAGCTTTATAGGCCTGGAAAGTGGCGCTTATATGCTTTGGTCTTTTGCTAATGAAATATCCAATAGCAATGGATCAAGGGAGGTTAGTTGTGCTGTTGGTTCTGATGAGCAGGAAATGCGTATGCTGGATATTGGTTGGGCCAATAAAATTACCTGGAGCTACAGAGCCTTTTTTGCCCATATAGGCTTTGATTTTGGATGGCGTAATTTTGCCCCTTATGAGTCTGATTATTTGTTGAAAAATCAGGTTAATTATAGTATTGCTGTTGGTTATCGCTTTGGCTCAAAGATTCATAAAGAGGATATGAATAAATTGAATAACCTGAGCGGTGGACTTCTTGATGATGGTGATGAACAGACCGAAGAGGAAGACGGTGATGATAAACGGCAATCCGACCTCAATAAAGATGACGACGATCAGGAAAATGAAAATAAAAAGGACCCTCCCCGTAAAACAAATAAAAAGTTTCCAAAACAATAATTGAGGCTAAATGCCAGGTTTGATCTTCTTTTTCTGTTAACGGTATTTTGTGGCGTATACAATCCGGTTTGTCAAAAAAAAAATTTGGATAATTCAAAACTATTTCGTTGTTTTGCGAAATAACAATATGATTTTATAATTATGGAGCATAAGACGAATATATCGGATGAAGTGGCTGAAATGGCGAAGCTTGCCAAAGCAATGGGTCATCCTGTCAGGCTTTATATACTGCAAAAGCTTTCGCAGATGAATGCCTGTTGCTATAGCGGCGACCTGGTAGATGAGCTTCCGGTAGGGCGCTCTACCTTGTCGCAGCACCTGAAAGAGCTGAAGTATGCCGGACTGATACAGGGTGAAATTGAACCTCCCTATATCAAATACTGCCTGAATAAGCAAAACTGGGAGAAAGCCAAAAGCATGTTTCACCGCTTGTTTAATGAAAATGAAATGATTTAGAATAAACAAAAATTTGTCAATGATGGAAATTAAAATTCTCGGAACCGGCTGCCCTAAGTGTAAGTCGTTAGAAAAACTCACAAGAGATGTTGTTGCAGCAAAAGGTATTAATGCCAGCATTTCAAAAGAAGAAGACATTATGAAAATTATGGAGTATGGAGTGATGCATACTCCCGGACTGGTAATTAACGGAAAAGTTGTTTTTTCCGGGCGTTTGCCATCTTCAAAGGAAATGAACGAACTATTAACCCAAAACCAATAGATTATGAAAATAGTAAAGATGTTAAGTTTGTTTGTTTTGCTGATCATTATAGGCACATCATGCGCAGGCGAAGGGGAAAAGAGCACCAACGAAAGTTCAGTAACAAATGCTGATGAAGTAACGGTATACTACTTCCATAATGCACGGCGCTGCGCGACATGTAGGGTTGTGGAAGCAGAATCTAAAAAAGCAGTACATGATCTTTATGGCGACAAGGTTGATTTTAAAATTTACAATCTTGAATCCGATGCAGGTGAACAAAAAGCAAAAGAAATTGATGTCGCCGGACAATCATTATTGATTGTAGGTGGAAGTGAAAAAATTAACATTACCAATGAGGCTTTTATGCATGCCCGCAACAACCCGCAAAAGCTAAAACAGATTATTAAAGAAAAAACCGATCCATTGGTTAATTAGTGTTTTGATGATTTGATTGAGTGACTACTGGAAATGCTGTTAATGCAAAAGCTGCTGTCAGAAATAATCATAATATCAGCACAGAAAAAAATTGACATATGGAAGAATTTCTCACTAACCTGATAGACAATAGTACTTTACCTGTAGTTACAGCTTTTTTGCTGGGCCTTGCAACGGCTATAAGTCCCTGTCCGTTGGCTACCAATATTACGGCAATAGGCTTTATAGGGAAAGATGTTGAGGACAAAAGACGGGTATTTCTTAACGGCCTGATATACACACTGGGACGTGCTATTGCTTACACGCTGCTGGCTTTTATCATTTATATTGGAGCCGACCAGTTTGAAGTTTCAGGTTGGTTTCAGCAATATGGCGAAAAAATAGTCGGCCCATTGCTAATTTTAATAGGACTGTTAATGTTTGACGTTTTGAAAATAAAGTTTCCGGGAGTAGGGAATATCACCAAAAGGTTTCAGGAAAAATCTAAACATACCTATTGGGATGTGTTGCTGCTAGGTGTGTTTTTTGCCCTGGCCTTTTGCCCATACAGTGGCGTGCTCTATTTTGGGATGCTTATCCCGATGACTGTCACCAGTGCATCAGGATTGTATTTGCCAGTTGTGTTTGCCATCGCTACCGGAATTCCGGTCATTATTTTTGCATGGTTGATAGCATATGCTGTTTCGGGTGTTGGAAGGGTTTATAATAGCCTGAAAATATTCGAGATATGGTTTAGAAGAGTAATCTCTGTGGTATTTATAGGGGTGGGCGTTTACTATGTAATTGAAGTTTATTTTTAATGCTTTTTTTTGAATTTCTGTTTCGTTATTTTGCGAAACATAGAACTACTTAAATATGGAAAAGAAAAGAGAATTTAAAATACTGGCATGGATAATAGCAATATTTCTTTTTGCGTATTATCTGCCGATAGAGAGCTCCCGGTTTAATGAAGCTATCCTGGCCATGTTCGATTTGGCGAAATGGTATGCGCAAGAGCATGTCATATTATGCTTGTTGCCGGCATTTTTTATCGCCGGAGTGATTGCGGTATTTGTCAGTCAGGGGGCCGTAATGAAATATTTTGGTGCCAAAGCAAAAAAATGGGTAGCCTACTCGATTGCCTCTGTGTCAGGAACTATTCTGGCCGTTTGTAGCTGTACGATTTTGCCGCTTTTTTCGAGCATCCATAAGCGCGGAGCTGGCCTGGGGCCGGCGATAGCCTTTTTGTATTCCGGTCCGGCGATTAACATACTTGCAATTATCTTAACTGCCCGGATCCTGGGCTTTGAGATGGGTGTAGCACGGATTATCGGTGCTGTGGTTTTTGCTATTGTCATTGGCTCGGTGATGTCGTTGATTTATCGAAAAGAGGAAAAAGCTAAAAAAGAGGCGCAACTGAATTTTCCGCAGTCGGAGGAGAAGCGTCCGATGTGGCAGACAGCCTTTCACTTTTTTACGCTGGTGCTGATTTTGGTTTTTGCTAACTGGGGGAAACCAGCTGACGGTGTTACCGAAGGTGCCTGGTACTGGATCTGGGCTAACAAATGGTATATTACATCTGCATTTGGCTTGCTGTTGATATACTCCCTGATTGCTATTCTGAAAATCAAATGGCAGCATGTAGCCATTGCTACTGTTGTTACGGCTATTTCTGCTGTAATTACCACTAATCCGCAGCTGCCTATGGTTGTGGCTATCGCTGGCTTGAGTGTGATTACCCTGCTGGATAAACGGGATCCCGACAATAAAGAATGGACTATTTCAGCCTGGGATTTTACTAAGCAGATCATGCCTTTACTGGCCATTGGCGTGCTTATTGCCGGATTCCTGCTGGGATCTACACATGGCGATACTAACATGGCCGGAATTATTCCCAACCAATGGGTTGCCAGCCTGGTGGGTGGAAATTCGCTGTTTTCTAACTTTTTTGCCTCCATCGTAGGTGCATTTATGTACTTTGCTACATTAACCGAAGTACCGATCCTGCAAGGTTTAATCGGAGCCGGTATGGGGAAAGGTCCTGCATTGGCGTTACTGCTGGCAGGCCCGTCGCTATCATTGCCCAATATGCTTGTGATTCGCGGAGTTATCGGAACGCAAAAAACACTGGTTTATGTACTGCTGGTAGTTGTGATGGCAACTATCTCAGGATTGATATACGGCGGCTTGTTTTGAATACAATTATCTGAAATCAAATATTATTAATTTACTAAAATTAAGAAGTATGAAAAATGTAAGTGTAATTATTTTAATCGCCTTTATGGCAATTGCAAGTAAAGGTTTTGGCCAAAAAGCTAACGTATTTTACTTTAAGGCAGATTTATCTTGTTGCCAGGCAAGGGCATGTGATCAGCTGCAAAGTGATGTCAAATCGATTGTAGAAAAACACTTTTCAAGTGAAGAGGTAGTTTTTCAGAAAATCAATCTTGACAGCAAAAGCAATAAATCACTTGTAAAAAAATACGATGCTAAATCTCAGACAGTGGTGGTCGTCAACAATGATAAATCAATGGACATTTCTGATCTTGTTGCCACCTATCAAAGAAGCAGAAGCAAAAAAGAGGCAGAGCAAAAGATCGTTGACAAAATCAAGTCGATGTTGTAATATCCAACCGTCCTGACTTTGGGGATTTGCTCTTATTGATAAAAGCAACAGCGAAATTGTTGAAGGAAAGCAATATTATAGCCAACGCTCAATGCAAAATTGGCTGCAGCTAAAGCTTTTTGAGGACTTTTTTGAAACTGTCACTAACTTCGACAGCGGTGGTGTTTAAGTCTTTATTCCCAAGCATTTTCATCAGGTGTTCAGCATTAACAGCAATTACTTCTGTTTTGTTGTTGCTTACTTGTTTGATTATTAGCTTGCAAGGTAAAAATACGCCGATGTTTTCTTCATGCTGAATGGTTGTGTATGCATATTGGGCATTACAGGCGCCTAAAATGCGGTATGGTTGCATGTCGGCATCTTCAATTTTATCATTGAGAGTTTCTGCCATATCAATTTCAGTAATAACACTAAAACCTTCCTCCTTTAAGGCAGTTTTGACTTTAGTAGTAACCTCCTCAAAATCTCCTTCAACTATTTTGCTGAAGTAATATTTTTCACTTGAAGTGTTTTCCTGACCACTCTCGCATGATGAAAGTGCGAACAGCAGAAATGCTATGATTGTAAATTTTCCTGTTTTCATCTGTTTATAATTAATGTTCAATGTTCAATGTTAAATGTTCAATGTTCTTTGTTCAATGTTCTTTGTTCAATGTTCAATGTTCTTTGTTCAATGTTCTTTGTTCCTTGCTTGCCCCGTTAAATGCGACGATAGGAGTAGATTTAACGGGGTTCTTTGTTTCTTGCTTGCCCCGTTAAATGCGACGATAGGAGTAGATTTAACGGGGTTCCTTGTTCTTTTTCTCTTAATTCTCTTAATTCTCTAAAGT
>JBNJHE010000023.1:0-28150 GCA_051748205.1 Bacteroidota bacterium
GTGTATGCATTTATTTTGTCTACATCTAAATCACCATTAATTGTCAATGAGCCGCCAATCTGTAATTCTTTGAATGATAAATTATTATCGGCATTAATCTCTCCTCCGCTATTGATGGTTATATTTTTTTTCCCGGAAATAGACCCATTACTGGAAACGTATAATACGCCTGCCATTTCAAAATCTATGTTAAGTGTAATGTCGTGATCAATAAATATGGTATCATTTTGACCAATCCATGTTGGAAAATTATTATCCTTATCCCATTTCCCATCTTTTATACTAGAATAGTTAGTTTGACCGGAAAGAGTTGAGATTCCAATGGCTATCGTGAAGATAGTAGCTAATAAAAAAGGTTTATAATTTTTCATCTTATTATATTTAAATA
The DNA here is from genome assembly GCA_051748205.1 of Bacteroidota bacterium. Taxonomy (GTDB): domain Bacteria; phylum Bacteroidota; class Bacteroidia; order Bacteroidales; family PWNQ01; genus PWNQ01. The sequence continues at coordinate 389 of JBNJHE010000023.1, forward strand.
GTTTACTATTTCAGATATTGGCAAGCTACGTGCCATTAGCCGGGCAAAATCATAAGATGCACTAAGTCAGAATTGTCAAAAAAGATATATTTACCGATTTGTCCCAGGATGGGAAAAATAATGGGGATTTTGGAAAAACTGAGGGGGGATCAATGCAGAGGTAATGTTTATCTGTATTGTTTTATGGGCAGGGTGTAGTTTTCCTTTGTTGGATTGATATTCAAGCGACAGGCTGGTTGAAACAAAACTGTGATAAGCAACTGAATTTGTAGAAATCCATGAGTCCAGTCTAAAAAGGTCACATTTGATTTTCAGCGGCTTTTTGCCCCAAACCCTAAAGGGTGAAGCCGCTGAAAATCAGTTACCCTTTAGGGATGGGGTAAAGCTGATTTTTAGCGGCTGTGATAAATTTTGTGTTTTTAGACCGGACTCATCCATTTAAAACTGGAAATAGATAAAAGGCTGTATTTCTGAAGCTTTAGCCTGATATAAAATCAGGACAACAACAGCAGCAATCAGTATTTTCGCCCAGGTGGGGAGTTGAATAAAGAAGTTGGTATAGCGGTCTTTAAAAGATTTGGGTAGCCAGTGAATAATAAAACCGCCAAGCATGAGGGAGAAAATAATCGAGTAAGACTGTATCATGTCAAAAATCAAAGGGGCAGAGAAATTACTAGCTATCTGATGCATCATTAGATTGGCGGTTTGCATATCCTGAGCTCTAAAAAATATCCAGGCAAAGGTTACCAGGTGGAAGGTAAAGAAGACGGAGGCAAAATGTCCCCAGCGCGTTTTTTTCTCTTTGTTGGATTTCCCAAAGCGTTCCATCCATAGTTTATGGATTGCCAGCCAGATGCCATGGAGGCCTCCCCAGATGATAAAGCGCATGGCAGCGCCATGCCATAGCCCGCCCAGCAGCATGGTGATCATCAGGTTTATGTAGGTGCGGGCTTTGCCTTTTCGGTTGCCGCCCAAAGGAATATACAAATAGTCACGTAGCCAGGTGGATAATGAGATGTGCCATCGCCGCCAGAAATCCGTGATGTTGGCTGCTTTATACGGCGAGTTAAAGTTCCATGGCAAGCGGAAGCCTAATAACAAAGCAACTCCTATGGCAATGTCGGTGTATCCTGAAAAATCGCAATAGATTTGTAATGAGTATCCGTATACCGCCATTAAGTTTTCAAAACCGGTATAAAGGGAGGGGTCTGAAAAAACACGATCTACAAAATTGATGGAGAGGTAATCGGAGATCAGCATTTTTTTGATCAACCCATTCAGAATTAAAAACCAGGCCAGTCCAAATTCTCTTTTGCTTAGCTGGTATTTTTTATACAACTGAGGAACAAATTCTGACGCCCGAACGATAGGGCCAGCCACTAATTGAGGAAAAAAGGATACATAAAAACCAAAGTCCAGAATATTTCTTACGGGCAGGGTTTTGTTCCGGTAGACATCAACGGTGTAGCTGATGGTTTGAAAGGTGTAAAATGAAATACCCACCGGAAGGATGATGGTGCTGATGTCAAATGAGCTGCCTGTCAGGCTGTTTGTCCATACTGCCAGAAGGTTCACAACTTCAAAATTGGTGTTGAAGATTTGATTGACAATGTCAGTAAAAAAGTAGGCATATTTAAAGTAGGCAAGAACACCCAGGTTTACAAATACACTCAGAGCTACAAATACTTTTTTCTTCCATTTTACAGAGTTGTTGTAGATAAGATTCCCCAGGGTGTAGTCTACTATAGTTGAAAAAATCAGCAGGGAAAAGAAGTAGCCTCCGGTTTTGTAATAAAAAAACAGGCTTAGTATGAAGAGGTATATGTTGCGGACCGGATTTTTCTTATAAACGAGAGCATACCCCAGCAAGAGTACGCCAAAGAAAATCCAGAAAGCAATGCGTGTAAACAGCATCGGGGTATCCGGTTGATAGACAAATATGTTTTTAAGCCATTCCATTAATTCAACGGTTTTGAATCGGAGATTAAACCTTGCTTTTGCTGATCCATGTAGGTGCTGTAGGTCTTCATAAACGCATTGAAAAAAAGGTCAGCCTGAATAAGATAGCCTTGCTGGTTAAAGTGCAGATAATCTTTAGCGGCCAGGTTGGCCTTTTTCCAATATTTGATTGAATTCAAAGAACCCATCACTTCATAAAAGTTCCAAAACGCCATCTGTTGGTTTTTGGCAATGTCTGCAATGATAGTCGTTGCCTGAGAAGTATTATTGTTCAGATATCTCCGGTAGCGGTAGTGGTCGCCGGGAGAAGTTAAAATAAAAGCTGCATTGGGGGCTGCTGTTTTTAGCTGTTCTAATAATTGGCGATACTGAAATTTAAATGCCTGATTGTTAAATTTTGATGTATAAACATCATTGGTGCCTAATGATAGGATGATTAGGTCCGGATTGATGGCGCTGAGGTGTTTTTGGAGATAATCGCAACGCAGCCATGCTTTGGTGTCGGCGCCATTTACTCCCGAGGAGTGATAAACGATACCCGGATCATCATTGTCCAGCGAAAAGCCAAATAGCTGATAGGGGTGATTCTCGTCTTGTATTTCTTCTTTAAGAATCAGTTGAAAACTAATCTGACGAAGTAAAGTATCAAAAAGATAACGGGTATATCCATACTGGGGGAAATGCTGAGTTGTGTATATTACCGATGGTTCTTTTACTTTTAGGCGATACAAAGAAGTGTCAAATTCATGAAAAACCCGAACCTGGTTGAAGGCATAATGGTGCCGGTTTTCCTGATTAAATGTAATGCTGAATTCAGCTAAAGAGTCTTGGGTAGAAACCATCATCCCTCCCAGGCCGCGATGGCAGTATTTATCTCGTTCAACGTTCCGGCATGGTTCCCATTCGCCCTCATAGTGAATCCGGTAGTTTAAAGGATTATTGGTTTTGGCCATGCGGTAAGGGAATACAAATCCCCGCCCTGCATTTTGGCCCAGGGCAATACTTTGAAACTGGTCTCTCAGGCGATGCGTTAAGAAATCAGCCTGGATATGGGAATCGCCCAGATGAAAAATGTTGAGCTGGCGATCGCCGCGTATTATCAGTGAGTCGAGCTGGTGGAAAAATGTTGTTATCGCACCACTATGATTCATGATAATCTCGTTGGTGTCGGTATTGAGAAAGGGATACTGGTTTTGATAGTCATGGGCAAACTGTCCCTTTGATAAAAAAGGCAACAAAACAAACCCAACAATTATGCAGATATCTTTTTTACTCATTCGTTTCAGCAAACCCGGTTAAAAATTTTTGATATTCATACATCAGCGCATTATAAAACATATTACTGATAATTCTGGCGCCACGGTAGTTAAAGTGTGTAAAATCTGTATTTGCCAGGGGTGGCTCGGCAAAAACCCAGCTGGGCATAGCGTTTTCTCCACCCATTGCTTCAAATAAATCCCAAAAGCAATAACCGGCTCTTTGGGTAGCATTTTTTAAAGCATTTCTGACATGAATGACATTATTGTATGTTTTGTATGTAGTTCCATCTTTTTCAGACATATCCGATATACCAATCACAATGACCGGAGTTTTAGGGCTGAGCCTTTTTATGGCTTGTAACTGGCTGTAAATCCAGCGCTCATAGTAATCATAATCTCTTTCTTTTTCTTTTGATACTACATTGACACCAAACTGCATTAAAATCAGATCGACACCAAAATAGTCCAGTTGCTGTTTGTAAAAGGAAGCATCGGAGCGGGTAAAAATTAGTCCCGAACTGCCACGCATGGGCATATTGTCGACAATCACTCCATTCGCTGACTCCAGAGAAATGCCATAAAAGTCGGGGCTGTTCTTTCCGGACACCTCCAGGCTGAATGCCTTCGTATTTTCCTGAACAGGGATTTGAAAGACATTAAATAGCTTGCCGGAGGGGAATATGCTGTCCTGAAAAACAGATTCATCATTGTCATCAAGGATATTCAGAAAGAAAGGATGCTGTTGATTTCCGTAGTAGAGCCATGCGTTTTGATACTTTTGAGCGTGCGCATAGCCCTGGAAAGAATTTTTAATTGTTGAAGTGGCACGATAGGATGTTTGATTGGATGATGTCTCGGTCATGGAATCATTAGGCCATGGCGAAAAGCGAAATACGGACATCAGGGGGCCAAAGCGGTTGTGGGGGATGGTGGTATCACGACGACCAAAAAGGGTGTGTCGTTGCCAGTCTCCACTTGCTTCAACCTGCCACGATAACTTCTGTGTTACTGGTTTCATCGGCAGTAGTCCTGGTCCATTTCCGCCAAAGGATTGTTGCAGGCGTTCTCTGAGGAAACCACTGATGCGGCCACTTTCAATCTGAGAGTCGCCATAATGCCAAATCCGGATTTGTTCTCCGGAGCTTTTTGCATTCATTATTTTACTAAAAAAGTCATAGAGCTTTTGTTGTCCTGCCTCAGTCATTTCCAGCTCTGTTGTTAGTTGCCTCAGAGAGTCTGCATCTACACGGGTGGTGTCAAAGCCTTGTTGCTTTATTTCAGGGGCAAGTTTTAAGCTGGTATCCTGATTTTGTTCAACAATTTTGGAGATATCGGAGTACTCTGTTTTTTCAGGACGAAGGATATCCTGTAAAGTGGGGAAATTGATGGTGATATTTTGGGATATCTGCCAGCCTTGTTCTGGAATAACGGCACTGACCAAGCCTAAAACGAGCATTACAGCAGCTAACATAAGCAAGGTATGCCATGGTTTCTTCATTCTACTGTTTTTTTATTTTTAGTTTTTGTCCCGGGCGTAAATCGCGGGGACGGATATTATTCCAACGTAAAATATCCTGATCGGAGACACCTTCATATTTTTGGGCGATAGACCAGGGATTGTCGCCTTGCTTAACAACATAGATGGTATACTCCCCTTCTTTAAGCGTTTCCTGGGGGCTGGCTTGTTTTTGCTGTGGAACATTAACGGGTTTCCCTTCCCGTTTTTCTTTGGCTGCAAAGCTGAGGTTATCATACTCACGGTAATAATCTGCTTTGTCTTTGGGTACATAAATCAGTAGGCGTTGTCCTGCTCGGATAGTATGACTGTGGATGTTGTTCCAGTATTGAATATCCCGGATGCTGACATCAAACCATTCCGAAATATAGCCTAAGTTGTCGCCTGATTTTATGGTATAATAAATGGCCGTATGATTACCAGAAGGGGATCGGGGTTTACGATTGGCATATTTTTTCCCGCTACTGATATTGGGTTCTGGTTTTATATCAAAATAGAAGGTGTCACGATAATGGACAATGCTGTCCTGTAACGCTAAAAAGGTATCTTTAACATTATGGGGAAGCCTAAGTGTAAATGTCTGATAAGAAGCCGGAATAATGCTGCGTCGGTAGATTGGATTCAGGTCTCTGACAAAGGACTGGTCCAGATCGAGGACTTCTGCTACCTGCCCCAGGTGCATTTTTTGCTTGATGTGGACAGTATCCGTTTTGACGGGCCATTGAATATTTACCGGCGATAACTGATAAGCCTGTTGATTATGATACATGATCAAAAAAGCTTCGAAGGCAGCATAGAAGTAGCGTTCGGGCTTTGGAAGGTGGCGGAATACAGCATCAAGATTTTTATGAGTCCCTGCTCGTTTTATTGCACGGTTCACATTGCTGGGCCCGCAAGTGTAGGCAGTAAAGACCAGGCGCCAGTCTTGATAGATTTTATATAAGTCGGATAACATATTCGCTGCGGCCTCTGTTGATAAGAGCAGGTCGCGTCGCTCATCGATATAGGAATCAATTTCGAGTTCATATAATCGTCCTGTAGAATAGGTAAGTAGCCAGGGGCCATATGCCCCTTTTTCAGACCTGAAGTGGGGGTTCATGGCCGACATCACCAATGGCAGGAATTTAAATTCGGCAGGGATATGGTGCTTTTGTAAAATGCTATCCATTACGGGCAGGTAGGCTTCGGCTAAGCCCAGCAAACGTTCTGTCTGCTGATGGTGTTGAGCGGCGTACAACTGCAGGAAGTCTGGAATCAGGGGACTGTAATCCAGTGGCAGTACCTGTTCAATTTCTGTCAGGATATTTTTTATGTCGATAGTGTCGTAGGGGAGATAATCGAGTGGTTGATTGGGTATATTTTCCAGTTGCTGAACAGCCCAAAGGCGATCCATACTGTCGAGTTGGGCCTGATAATATTGCTTGTCTGCCTGATTTAAGGTGGCTGTATCATGCTGTCCAAAAAGCATAAATGAAGCAGAAAACAATAAGCCCATCAAGATCGAAATCCGTCTCATGGTAGTTGATTATTTTGTAAGCAAAAATAACCAAAAAAGAGGACGGGCAAGTCCTCTTTTTGGTTCGTAAGATTATTTATGTACTTTGCGAATAAATTCTTCGACTTCGGGAATGCCGCCCTGGTAAACGAGATAGCCATTATAAGGTTCTCTTTCAGTTATTTCGTCATTTACAGGCGTCAGCATGAGTTTCTTTACTTCTTCCGGGTCATCTGTTTGGCCCAGCGCCCAGCCCAGTTTGATAAATGCCACTTCGGGCAACATATTCCCGGCCGGGATAATTCCTTTGGCCATCATATCGCGGCCTGTATCATAAACAAACATATGTACGTAGCCCCATAGTGTTTGCAGGGTCATATACATATGTACGCCTTTTTTGTGCGCTCGTTCAATTGCCGGATAAAGTTCTTTGTTGACGTGTCCCAGTCCGGTTCCGATAATAATAATTCCTTTATACCCATTGTCAACCAGAGCATCAATTGTATCTGGTTTCATTCCGGGATAATAATACAGCATGGTTACGCGGTCGTCGAAATATGGTTTAATGGTTACCTTATGGTCTTTGCGTCGTGGGTTATAGCGTTTGTGAATAGGATGTACTGCGTCGCGGTCGACAGTGGCAACGGGGATATCGCCGATGGTGCGGAATGTAGAGCGATAGGAGGAGTGCATTTTTCTCACTCTGGTGCCTTTATGCAGCAGTCCGTATTCGTCAGAGGTTGGGCCAAACATACAGACAAGCGTTTCAGCGATATCGCCATGTCCGGCAGCCCGGGCGGCGTGCATCAGGTTGAGGGCTGCATCAGAGCTGGGGCGGTCCGAAGAGCGCTGAGAGCCAACCAAAATGATGGGTACAGGCGAATTCTGAACCATAAATGTCAGCGCCGCACCTGTATGGTGTAGCGTGTCAGTGCCATGTCCGATCATGATGCCGTCAACGCCGTTTTCAATTTCTCTGCCTATAGCTTTGGCCAGAGCAACATATTGTTTTGGCCCCATATTTTCGCTAAAAACAGCAAAGACCTTTTCGGTATCAATATTGCAAATGTCAGCCAGCTCCGGCACAGCACCGTAAAGCTCGCCTGGCGAAAAAGCAGGAATCACTGCTCCTGTTCGGTAATCCAGCCTGCTGGCAATAGTGCCTCCGGTGCCAAACAATTTAACATTAGGGTTTTTGTCACTGTAAGGAAATTCTTTTTCGGGTATGGCATAGTTGGCCTTTTTATACCCTTCTTCTTTCATGTCAAGAATGGTATCAATGTCAATACCTATATTGTATCCGGTAACAATCTTCATAACGATGTGCTTGTCGTCGTCATTTTCAGAACGCGGCAACACCGTACCTTCAAAATTCCCCCGGTTGGTTTTTACTTTTGCTTTGCCCCACACCCTTACGTTATATTTTTTTAATACGTCAAGTGCTCTGCCTTTATAACCCTGAAAAATATCTTTACTCATGATTTGCGTTTTTCTAAAATTCTTAACTGGCTTTGATTTCGTTTAGGATCTCTTTTTTTAACTCCGAGAATTCCATATTGCCGGTGGCCTGTTTGCGCAACTGACCCATAACCCAGTGCATTTTGTATGAATCTCCTTCTTTGCGTTTTATTTCCTCAAACTTTTGCATTAGAAAGGGAATGCGGGTTGTGATATCCCTGGGAGGGATGCGTTTAAAATCAATGCTGGTCAGGATAGAATCAAAGTCCATTTTCGGATGTTGATACAGTACAGGCAGCATCAGTGGTGCAATATTTAAGGCCAGTTTTTCTTTTGAGAGATAGAGGAATAGATCCACAATTTGGTTGTAATCAAACTGTTCTCCTTTGTCATAGTGTCCTTCCACAAACTTAAGTGTGTGGCCGATAAAGGTACCGGCGAAGGAAGGTTTCATTTTTGCTTTCTTCACCAGATTATGGATTACCGGGAAAAGATTTTTAGAGAATATATAAGTATAGGTATCCTCTGGGACGTTCCATTTTTTCAACTGCTGATAGCGTTCGATCACTTCATCAGGGAGTTGTTTTTTTAATTCGGTGATATAGTCATCTTCCAGCGGTATTGGGGCTGTATCCGTGTCAGGATACATTCGGTCGGCACCTGGAAGCACCCGTTCAAAGACAGTAGACCCGTCTTCAAAGGATTTGCGGGTTTCTTCAGGCACACCGTCAAAGGCCATCTGACAGCGTTCTTCTATGGTTTCCAATGCTGTTTTTATGTCTTCTTGTGGAGCCCAGAAGATAATTTGCGCGTCCTGTTCCTGTGCTTCCAGCAGATCCTGAATTTTCTGCCAGTCTTCATCTTTTACTAATGCATGCCCGGTTTCGCTATGCGTCATATTGGGATGCTCCAGACAGGCAATAACTTTCAGACGACCGGCAAATTCGTCAGCAAAACACTGTGAGGGTTGTGTAAAGTGCGACAGCAGGCCTTTGAAGCCCGGCAGGTTGACAGCAATAATGGATTGTTTATTCAGCTTTGCTGTTTTTATAGCCGGGATTTGGTTGAAATGGAAGGAATAAAAATCCAGTTCTTTGTGTTGAATTGCAAAATCCTCTTTATTGTTAAAGCGCTCGTTAAGGATATCCCGGATTTGGAGTAGGGCATATTGGCGAAATGCCTCCACGTGGGTAAGTTCCGGAATCCATCGTGTGTGAGCCACACCTTTGATTTCCACACGAGACCCTCCGGCACAGCTTACATTCACATCCTGGCGTCCGGCGCCCATGCCTGTTCGTACTTTTCCTGTGCTGCGATTAAGAAAACGGATGTAATCACAGGCTTCTTTTACTTCATCCGGATTAACCATATCCGGATAGGTAACGGTTTCGATTAGGGGCATGCCCAGCCGGTCGGTTTTAAAAACCCGTGTATGCCCGATATCTGAAATCTCACGGCAGGAATCTTCTTCCACACTTAACTGTATCAGGCGAATCGTTTTATGCTTTAGTGGAATGCTGCCTTCTACCCCAATAATGGCAGTACGTTGAAACCCTGTTGGAATACTTCCGTCGAGATATTGTTTACGTGTGACATGAACCTCTCCGACGATATTGAGCTTTGAAAGCTGGCTGATTTGAATTGCTATCTCAAGGGCCTCTTTGTCAATGGGAAAGGGAGGAGTGTCGTCAACGTCATAGGTGCAGGCATTTTCATTGTTTATCCTGTAGACGATTTCTTTTCTTGTTTTAAACTCCATCAGAGCAGTGCCGTCATATTCGCCCAGCTCGCTCAGAGTAGGCCGCATGTGGCGGATTAGCTCCGCATCATAATTGTCATTATCGTGGAAGATGCCCGCAGGACAACGGCAAAACAATTTGCTCTTTGTTAAAAGTTGTTGGTGAACTTCCAGGCCGGACATGAATCCAATGCGGTCGTAATCCTTTTGTGTGGCTTCTTTTCTTGGAACATAGCCAATCTGCTCCCTGGTTTTTATGAAGTTTTTTTGGGGATCTACTTTGCTGCTCATAAGCTTCTTTTATCTATAATCGTTGAAAAATTCCGACCAAAAGTAGGGAATAATTCCGAGAAATAAAAATGTAGTTTATTCGATGAGTGTATAGCAAGGCGTTGTAAACCCTTTTGGAAACAGTGTCGCAACAGATTTTAGGACGGTTTTAGACTTCTGGCGATACTGGATTATGAATGTATTTCTTAAATTGACTAATCTTTTCTTGTGGAATAATGATTAAATCGCGTTTATTGTATTGCTCCACATTATATAAAAATCCATTTTTCAAGACAAATACCGTATAATTATTCTTGCTGAAAAGATCGATAATTTTTTTTCTGTTGTCACCTCCTGATTCAACCAGTAAAATGGGCCTGAATTTAAAAATGAGTTCCTGCATTTCCGGAAGAATATGCATCTCATATCCTTCCACATCACACTTGATAAAGTCTAACTTGTCCAGATCCTGAAAAAGAATACTGCCTCGCTTCATTTCAGCCTGAAATTGCATATTGGCATTATGGTCATTTTCTAAAACAAAGTTTTTGCCAGTAGAGATATACTCGGATTTATTTAATGAATTATTTCCTAAGTGTATTTTTTTATCCTCGTTTCCCAGGGCATAGGGTAGGATAGTGACATTTTGGTGTTTTTTAGTGTTCTGTCTTAAAATTCTCAGGGCAGGTTCAATCGGTTCTACTGCATATATCATTCCCTTGTCTTTGCCCCGGCCTGCGATGTCAGCCATTGGCACTGTGTAATACCCCAGATTGGCTCCAATATCAATGCACACATCATTTTCTTTAATGATGTTCTTTAGAAAATAGTGATATTCAAAAAATGGATTAGACTTTAAAAAACCATATTTGTATAAATAAAGAAAGGATTTACTTAAAACCCATAAGTAGGAGTGAAACGGTAATAGCTTATATAATAATTTGCGGGTACTTATACCCAGGTTTTTTTTTGATGCCATTATAGAGTTTTAATCGGTTTGATAATCAATAATCTAATCATTTATATGGTTTTCTTATTTTGAAACGGGTGATTAATTTTATGATTTCAAAGTTAAACAATTTTAAGCATGGCGAAAAAAACATACTAAACTCAGCAGGCTGTTGTTCTGCATCATGTCTGTTAAGGAGCGAGCATGTTTTTCTACAGCGCGTTTTAGATAGCTGGAAAGCGATGGTTATTTTCCTGTTTTTGAGCCATCATAAGCCCATTTAAGGTAAATAGAGCCCCAGGTAAATCCGGCGCCGAAGGTCGAAAGAATAATCTTATCGCCTTTTTTCAGTTGTTTTTCATAATCCCACAAACAAAGGGGCAGGGTAGCGGCAGTAGTGTTTCCATAGCGCTGTATATTAATCATGACTTGCTCGCGCTTAATGCCCATTCGTCTGGCTGTTGCTTCGATAATTCTCATGTTGGCCTGGTGTGGCACCAGCCAGTCGAGTTCATCAGAAGCGATATGATGTTTTTCCATCATTTTCACCGAGGTGTCAGCCATGTTGGCCACAGCAGATTTAAATACCGGTTGTCCTTCCTGATAGATATAATGCAGGCGTTTTTTAACGGTTTCTTCAGATGCGGGCATTACAGAGCCTCCGGCTTTTTGGTGAAGGTGAACACGACCAGCACCATCACTTTGCAACATAGAGTCGATTATTCCAACATCCTCTTTTGTTGGCTCTATCATGATAGCGCCAGCGCCATCACCGAAAATCGGGCAGGTAGAGCGGTCTTGATAATCCACGATAGAGGACATTTTTTCTGCACCAACGACAATAACTTTTTTATACTTTCCTGACTCCACGAAATGTGTCGCTGTTTCCAAAGCATACAGAAAACCAGAGCAGCCTGCATTTAAATCAAACGAAAAAGCATTTTTTATTCCTGCTTTATCACTGATGATGTTGGCTGTAGCCGGAAACTGATGGTCCGGGGTTACTGTAGCACATAGTAAAAAATCCACCTCATCAGGCTGTGTATTTGTTTTCTTTAGCAATTCCTGCACAGCAGGTACTGCCAAATCAGAGGACCCTTTCCCTTTCTCTTTTAAAATATGACGGGTCTTTATCCCTATGCGGGTCATGATCCATTCATCTGACGTATCTACCATTTGGCTGAGCTCTTCGTTTGTGAGCAAATATTCCGGAAGGTATCCTCCTACTCCGGTTATCGCAGCCCTTATTTTAGTCATGTATTCTCCTCCATTTAAAAGCCGTAAAATTATAAAAAAATCACAACACTATACTCTTCGCCAGTTTTTGGCGAATTTTGTCTTTTAAATTTGCCTTAATGAGGCGTTTAGAGCTTATTACCATGCTCTTAAACGCTTTAATGCCTGAAACTCCGTGACCAATTAAAACTGGTTTGTTGATTCCAATTACAGGTGTTGCACCAAAATTTTCAAAATCCATTCTCGAGGTAAACTCATTTGCCGGATAATGATTCACCAGTATTTGATGAAAAGCTTCCAATTGCTTTAAAACGATATTGCCGGTAAATCCATCACAGACAATAACGTCAGCCTGATCGCTGAATATATCGCGTCCTTCAATGTTGCCGATGAAATCTATTTCCTGATTTTGCTTGAGTAAAGGATAGGTCGATTGAATCAGAATATTTCCCTTTTTTTCTTCAGCACCGATATTCAGCAATGCTACTTTGGGGTTATCAACACCAATAAGAAATTCAGCAAACACTGAACCCAAAATGGCAAACTGATTCAGCACATCTGGTTTTACGTCAGGATTCGTACCCACATCAAGTAAAATCGATGTACCACCGTTGGGACGTGGGATTAGTGCTGCTGTCGTTGGCCTGAGCAGGCCCTGGATAACACCAATTTGATAAAATGAACCGACCAGCATTGCCCCGGTGTTTCCGGCACTGGCAAAGCTATCAATATCCCCATTTTTTAACATTTGAAATCCTACACTGATGCTGGAATCTTGCTTGCTATTAAATGCTTTTGTCGGCTGGTCGTCCATTTCAATAATTTCTGAAGCATGGACTACCTGGATTTTATCTTCATCACAATGATGTTTATCTAATTGACGATGAATCTGCTGCGAATCACCTATCAGTATGATGGTGTCATCGGAATCAAACGATTTGCGAGCTTCAATCACACCTTCAATCACAGCTGATGGTGCATGATCACCGCCCATTGCATCAATACCGATTTTCATAAATTCGTAGTTTAAATTTCTGCTTATACGATATCTTCGTTTGTCTCTATTACCTGAATGCCTTTGTAATAGCCACAGGTTGAGCAAACACGATGATAAAGTACGGGAGAACCACAGTTGGAACAGCTAACCACAGTGGGTTTACTTGCTTTGTAATGGGTTCTTCTTTTATCTCTTCTTGTTTTCGACGTTTTTCGCTTCGGATGTGCCATGACACTTTTATTTATTTGTTGTTCATTTTTCTTTTAACCTCTTCCAATGCTTTCCATCGTTCATCAATATGATCCAGCGATGCATCATTGGCATTCTCTTTATCCAGATAGGCAATCATATCCTGATTGCAGTCTTGTGGGTTTTGGTGTACATGTTTGATGGGCAAAAGCAAGGAGATAAATTCATAAATATACTGGCTGACATCAAACTCATGAGCCTCTTCAGATAAAATAACGATATCCTCGGATGACGGATCAGATTCCCGCTCTGTATATTTAGCGATTAATAATTGCTCGCCATCAATGGCTTGCTTATAGTTATCCAAACAACGGTCGCACTGCAGGTTGATAGTTCCGTGGATAGAAAAACTAAATACCAGCATTGTGGTTTTTTTCTCCATCTCCAGATGTACCTTTACCTTGCCTTGTTTTAAGATGCTATAGTCAAAACCCTCAAAGAACATGTGATTGATATCGAAATCAAATTTATGTATCCCTTCTTTTAACCCTTTGAAAGGAATCACAAACTGTTTCCAATAACCCTTCATAAAACCTCCAGATGATTTGAGCGTGCAAAAGTAAATAAAACTAATTTCAATAACAAGTTTTCAACAACTTGCTTTTCATAGAAAAGTGAAAAACTGTAGCAAAAAGAAGCAAAGGCTTATACGGCTTCGCTCTTGCAGACATATACAAAAGTGGTATCCCTGCTTATTTTGTATATAAGAATCGTTTGATCTTATGGGTGGCTGTTTTTTGGAATGGCTCGCTATGAACCATTACAAGCTGAATGCGTGAAAACCTGTTGACACGGCTGTTGACATAATTCAGCAAATCCTGCCGAAGCTCCATCTTTTTTTGTTCAATATAATCGGATACTTCGCTTTTCAGGTATTGGTATTTATCTTCCAGCTCTTGCTGGTTGAAGTGCACCATGGCAATTAATTTCCCTTTTTGCTCAACGACAACCGACTCCATGACATGATTGAAATTATTGATGATGGCTTCGATTTCTTCAGGATAAATATTTTCACCGCCGGAACCCAAAATCATATTTTTTAGGCGTCCTTTAATATAGAGATAATTATCTTCACTAAGTTTTCCAAGATCACCAGTCCTAAACCAGCCATCAGGAGTTAACACCTCAGCGGTTTTTTCGGGATTTTTATAATATCCCTGCATAACATGAGGGCCCCGAATCCATATTTCACCTTCTCCGGTATTTGGGTCTGCCTGGTGGATTTTTACTTCACCGCCTTCGATTGCCGGGCCGGTAGATTGCCAGCGCGTTGTTTTGGGGCTTACTCCTGCCGACAGCGGCGAAGTCTCTGTTAAGCCGTAACCTATGGCGTAAGGAAATTTGGCCTCCAGCAAGAATTGTTCTACCACACCATCCAACTTGGCTCCCCCTATTCCAAAGAATTTTAGCTTGCCACCAAAGGTTTTTTTCAGTTTCTTCCCGATTACGATATTCAAGGTGCGACGAATAGGTCCTATGGCATAGAGATGCTGAATAAAGCTGTTTTGCGTTACCATAGGTCTGATCTTTGCCTTATAAATTTTTTCAATAATTAAGGGTACTGTCAGCATAATCGTAGGCCTGACCTTTTGTAAAGCCGGAAGTAGCACTGACGGTGTTGGGGGTTTGGTAATATAGAAAACATGTGCCCCATACATGACAGGGAGAATTAACCCCAGAGTGTTTTCGTAGGTATGAGATAAAGGCAGTATCGATAAAAAGCGATCTGTGTCCTTGATTGGTTGGACTACGCCTGCTTTTTCAGCATTAAAGACAATGTTTTTATGCGATAACATGACACCTTTCGATCCTCCGGTTGTCCCGGATGTATAGATGATGGCAGCCAGATCATCTTCTTCTACCACATACTGTTGCGATGGGGTTTTTGATGGATCAAATCCTGTGACAGCATTTCCATTGACATCGGCAAAATCTTCAATGCCAAACTGATATAAAAGCGTGGGGACAGCAAGTGTCTGCAGCTTAGGGCGCAAGCTTTTACTGACAAAAATGGCTTTGCTTTCTGAATGCTCAAGAGTATTCTTGATTTCTTCTGCCGAGAAATCCGGCAATAAAGGAACTGCAATAGCTCCCATTGAAGCGATAGCAAAATATGTAAGTCCCCAGTTGGGCATATTCGTACTTAAAATCGCTACTTTATCGCCAGGCTTGATGCCATGCTGCTCGAGGAAAAAGATGATGGCATCAATTTTTGCCACTGCTTGTGCATAGGTGATGTCGTCATCCTGTCCAACTGTGGAGAATGCTGTGAAATTGCTTTTACGCCTTGCTGTTTCACGCATTATAGCTGGTAATGTATAAAAAATACCTGATGTTGTATGTGCCATATTGGGGCCAAAGATAAAAGAATATTTCCCGCTGACGCAAATTTTTATAGTGATTTTTCTACTAATATAAATAGTAGAGGCCTGCAATATGTCGCAACTCCTTTTAAAAATAGCTGTTTCCCGGTTAACAATCAATGGCATATAAATTGCCATGTCTGCGTTAAGACAATGTTATTTAAAGGATTTTTCCAGTAGTCCATCGCCCTGCATTTCCAGACGATCAAAATAGGAGGGATATTGTTTGCCTAACAACTTATCCACATACAATTTAGCCAGATATTGTCCCAGCATATAGCCTTGCCCTCGTAACCCAAGGAAAAGGCCTTTTTCAGGGTCAATGATCATGCGTGGTTCTACATAATATCCCGACCAGATCGCCTGGAAGCCAACCGAAGATAGTTGAGGGATCCAGTCTACAAATATTTCAGATATAATATTCAGAAAATCAAGACTATTTGTTTTCAGATTATTCCCGGTTTCGTTGGGTTCAACCTGAGGGGAGGCACAGCCAATAACCTGGCCGGTATCTGCCAGTTGTTGTCCATAAACAGCAACAAAGCCTTTGTATTTTCGCCGGTCAATAATCATGGGTAGAGGCTTATTGTCTGAGCCCAGCCAGGGAAGGCGGCGGGTGATAAAGGCCTGATGTTTAACCGGGAATAGGCCGGTCTCTATACCCAGCTTTTTGGTAAAGGTATGACCTGTTGGACCCAGTGCATTGATGAAATGCTGCGTATGATATTCCAAATAGTCTCCGTTATGGTCTTCAACCAATGCAATATATTGCTGTCCATCATGATAAACATCGATCAGTTTACAGTCTTCTTTTATGGTTCCACCCTGATCAACCCCTATTTTACGGATCAGATCCAGCACTTTTCCCGGGGTTGATTGCCAGCAGTTGTCCGTAACCAGTGCTGCTTTATACTTGTTAAGACCGGGATTGAAGTGGGGAGATATAAACTTTTGGAAATCTTTTGGGTCAATCATTTTGGCTTCTGACCACTGCATGGATTTTTCCAGTGCTTTGTAGGTGTCCTCGTCGTGCGCCATGGTGACGTAATTAATCGGACGGTAATCAATATTGCTGATTTCCTGTAATTCTTTAAATATTTCGAGGTTATGGTTGGCGATATCGCTAAGTTCGGGCAAGCTGAAATTTGGTCTGCCTCCGGCAATATTGCGCCATGAAGAGCCATGGTCATAGTTTATCAGCACCGGATTTTTACCGGCCTGCGCCAAATACCGGAAAATGGCGCTGCCACCAATTCCGCCTCCGGCAATAAGCATTTCAGTATGCAATATGCGTGGGTTAGATTTTGATAAGGGCGGGAGCACCTTTTCATGTTTGTTTTTGGGGTATAATTCACCCATGCTAAGCTGGTTAGACATGGGTCCACGCGGCGTGGCTTCACCTACGATGTTGATGCCGGAAGTGCCTACAGCTGCTTTTAATCGTTTGATGCAGCGTTTGCCACGGCATGCTCCCATGCCCAGGCGTGTCGTATGCTTTATTTCATCAACAGAGATAAATTTTCTATCGCCGATGGTTTTCATTATCTCATCCAGTGTAACATCGTCGCAATGGCAAATGTATTGTGGTGTTTCAGCGTGGGTTTCTGTTTTTCTGATATCCAAAGATTTTGGATACCTGGATTTCGCAATAAATCCTCTGACATTGGTTAATTCTTTGCCTTGCAGGGTAGTGGATTTTACTCTTGCAACATTTGTTTTATTTGGCTTTTGAAGAATTTTTTCTATATAACCTTCGCCCAGTATTTCTCCATTATTGTTTACCAGAAAAACATCTGTTTGCGCTTCTGCGTGGTATTCTATTGGCAAAAAGAGGCGGTCTTTTCTAAGATCGTATCCAAAGATCGCCAGGCCGGGACATTGGTATACGCATTTCATGCAACCAATACATTTGTCATAATCAATAGAAGGTGCAGTGCTTGTAGAAGACTTGGTGATGGCTCCGTAGGGGCAGGCAAAGGCGCAGGGGTTGCAGGCAAAGCCATGCAGGCAGTCAATCAGGACAAATGCTTTTTCAAATAACCGTTTTTCTGAGGGCATGTGTGGTGCTTCCAACACGCGCTTGGGTTCCTGTTGGGAGTCGAGATATTCTTTGGCAATGTTCAGGTATTGATGCGTGTCATAGTGTAGGTGCATTTCTTCCATGATCTCGTAGGCGACCTGTTTTCCTTTTAACACCGCGCTGGTACCTTCTCCTATACGAATAGCGTCTCCGGCACCATAAACGTGGCGGCCAAAAATTTCCTTTCCTTTAGTTAGTAATTGATCATCAGGGATTAATCCGGTGCATATGTTAATTGCATCAATGCCATGGATTTCTTTTTCGGTGCCAGGGATGACTTTAAAATTTTCTGCTTCAGCAATGACAGCTCCAATGATGCCATCATAATTTTCATTGGGAATGGCTTTAATGAGCATATGGTTGAGCATTACCGGAATCCCCAGTCTTCTGACCCGATTGGCCTGAACAGGGAAGCCGCCTTCCTGTGGCATGGCTTCTACTATAGCCCTGACATTGGCTCCGGCTTGCATTAGCTGATAGGAAGTGAGATAGCCTATGTTCCCTGCGCCAACGGTAAGTATGTTTTTCCCCAACAGTGTAAATTCATTATTCATCATTTTTTGAATGACAGCGGCGGTATATACACCCGGGACATCATCATTTTCAAAGGCCGGCATAAATGGTATTGCTCCGGTGGCAATCACCAAATGATCGGCATCAACAAAATATATTTCATCTGTTTTCAGGTTTTTTACAGCCAGTCTTTTTTCTTCCAGGATATCCCAAACAGTGGAATTAAGGAAGATGCCCTGGTGAGAATCACCAGCCAGTGTTTTAGCAATGTCAAACCCTCGCATTCCCCCGTATTTTCTTTCTTTTTCAAAGAAAAAGAACTGGTGGGTTTGCATGATAAACTGCCCTCCCACTTGTTCATTGTTGTCGATTACGATGTTGTCGATTCCCTGTTCCGATAAGACTTCTCTGGTTGCCAGTCCGGCCGGGCCTCCACCAATAATAGCTACGGTGGTTTTGTAGACGTTATAGGGGTTTTCGTTATTGGTGACTTTTGCCTTTGGTTGATAGTCTTTAGGAATTTCTTTTACTTCTTTTACGCCATCAACTGTAGTAATGCAAATTCTTTTAATTTCTCCATCAACCAGCATTTCACAGGCACCGCACTTGCCTATACCACATTCGAGACTACGGTTCCGGTTTTTTAAGCTATGACTGTGTACCGGATAGCCGGCCTGATGCAGGGCTGCCGCTATGGTAAATCCTTTCTCGCCGATAACAGCCTCTCCATTATACAGGAACCTTACTTGTTTTGCATCCGGTATTGTTAATATTGGATGGTCTTGAATTTTATACATAATGCCAACAATTAAAATAAAACACCTGGATTGAAGACGAAAAATGTCTCGAACCCCTCTCTTTGTGAAGAATTTCACAAAGCTAAAATAAATTCTCTTGTCAAGAAATCGCGGGAGGTTTATTTTGAACTATTTGTATTGATTCTGAATAAAAGTATTGTTTTTGGATAGCAAAAACAGGGTCACGGATTCAGAAAAAACGTTGTTAAAACCCTCCCGGACTGAAAGCCGGCTGCGACTGCTCTTGTTCTTTGTTGTATTTTACACAATTAAATTCTTCGTTCATACCTTCAGGCTTTTCGAAGTCGCCCTGGGAGATGTCAACAGTGGGGCTGCTATAGAGGCTTTTCATTAGATTAGCAAAAATTGGCAGGCCTGTATTTGCACCCTGTCCGTAGTAGGTTCTTCTAAAGTGGATACTGCGGTCCTCGCCACCAACCCATACGCCCGTAACCAGGTCGGGTGTTACCCCCATAAACCATCCATCCGAATTGTTATCTGTGGTTCCGGTTTTTCCTCCTATAGGGTTTGTGAAATTATAGGTAAACCTCAAGCGGCGTCCGGTTCCATGGTCTACCACTCCTTTTAATAGCTCAACCATCAGATAAGCTGATTCTTCATCCATGGCTTCATTTTGGTCGGGTATGAAGGACTCAATAACATTTCCGTTTTTGTCTTCGATGCGGGTAATAAACATGGGTTTGATATGAACGCCTTTGTTAGCGAAGGTTGAAAAGGCTCCAGCCATTTCATAAACGGATAAATCCGGAGTCCCTAAAGCAATTGCCGGGACAGGGTCAATCGGAGATGTTACCCCCATTTTACGGGCCAGATTTATGACGCGTTCGGGAGACATGCGTTTCATTAGGTAGGCCGAAATGGTATTAATAGAATTGGCAAGAGCATATTTTAGTGTGACCATCTCACCTTCTTTTTTGTTGTCTGAATTTTTGGGTGTCCAGGTGCGTCCGTTATCCAGCTCGAAGGTTACCGGTACATTAGGGACTTTTTTGCAGGGGTGATAACCCAATTCCTGCATGGCAACAGCATAAACAAAGGGTTTAAATGTAGATCCTACCTGTCGGCGGCTGGAATAGACATGATCGAACTTAAAGTGTTTGTAGTTGATGCCGCCAACATAAGCTTTTACGTGTCCTGTTTTTGGATTTACTGACATTAGGCCGGATTGTAAAAAATGCTTATAGTAACGAATTGAATCCATGGGAGATAAAACGGTGTCGATTTCGCCATCATAACTAAATACCTTCATAGGTACCGGAGTATTAAATATTGTTTTTATGCTATCCTCAGAGACACCTTTTTTTTCAAGCCAATAGTATCGGTCGGAGCGTTTCATGGATCGTTCCATTATTTGATCTATTTGCGCCTGGTTAATGCCAATAAACGGGGCATTTTTCCGCCCATTCTGTAATTTGAAAAATTGTGGCTGAAGCTCATTTTTCATATGGCGGATAACGGCCTCTTCGGCTTTTTGCTGAATTTCGGAGTCTATTGTAGTATAGATTTTTAGCCCGTCTTTATAAAGATTATAGGGTTCTCCGTCGGGTTTCTTATGTTTTTTGCACCAATCATGGAGTTTCATGCGGAGTTGTTCTCTAAAATATGTTGCCATACCCTGGTTGTGGTCTGTTTTTTTGTACCGGGACATATCCAGGGGTAATTGCCTTAGGGAGTCATAGGTGGCTTCCTTAATAAAGTCATATTTTTCCATCTGGTGAAGGACAATCTCACGGCGATGTTTAGCCCGCTCTGGATTTCTGACAGGGCTATAAAAGGTAGGAGCCCGTAACATTCCTACCAACATGGCCGATTCTTCCGGATTTAGCTCGGGAGGGTTTTTGTCGAAATAAGTTTTTGCTGCAGATTTTAAGCCAAAGGCCTGGGCACCAAAAGGCACAGTATTTAGGTACATGGCCAGGATTTCATTTTTACTATAGCTTTTCTCCAGTCGAACTGCGACTACCCACTCTTTTAGTTTTCGCAGGATAATTTCTGGTGTTGAGAGGTCTTGTCCGCGTGGAAACAAATTTTTTGCCAGTTGTTGGGTGATGGTACTGGCTCCTCTTTGCTTTCCTCTAATCGTTGACACAAAACCGGCGATGGTACCTTTCAGGTCGATGCCTGCATGATCGTAATACCGAATGTCTTCGGTAGCAATTAGGGCATCAATAATATTTTGCGGTAAGTCTTCATATTTAATATTCGATCTGTTTTCGAAATAATATTTACCCATTAAGACACCATCGAAACTATAAATTTCAGAAGCCAGATTACTTCGTGGGTTTTCCAGTTCTTCAAACGAAGGCATAAACCCTATCCAACCCTGAGCAATCATAAAAATAAACAGGAAGACTATAAAAAGACCACTAAAAAATGTTATCCATAACACTTTAAGTGTATGTTTAAATTGCTGGGAGCCGGATTTCTTTTTTGAAGCAGTGTTTTGTTTTTTCTTTGGCTGATTTTTCATGGTATACTAAAAATGGGTTCACTTAAGATTGAGGATTATATTGCAGAATGCGTAAGCCAATTTCATCAACACCCTGGAGGGTATCTTCCCTCATGGCCTGTACAAATTCAATGCGGTAATTTCCGGGTTCGGGCAGGGAAACATTTTTTTTAAATAGAACAAGGTTATCGCGGTAGTAGCCAGAACCTTTTCCTAGCCATTCCCCCGAACGTTTGGCCAGCAATATTTCCATAGTATCACGACTGCTCGACTGGTCGGGATAGGTCGTTGTCATAAAAAGATATAAATTTTGGTATTCATAATCTGTTGTGTTTCTGATATTCAGGATAAAAGAATAGAGGCTTGTGGTGTCTTCTACCTGAAAAGTAAACCCTTTTGGAGTGTCGGCGGCCCATTGTTGATCTTCGAATGCTTTACTTTTGATAAAGAAATAGTCATCACCACAGGCGACCATAAACATGGACAAGATCACAGTTGATACTAATAGTTTCCGTTTCATGATGGCTTATTGCGTCTTTTGTTTTTTTGTTTATTATTAGCGGGTTGTTCGTTTTGTTTTCTTACTCTGTTCTTTATGCTTTTCCCTTTACGTTTTTTTTGTTGGTTTTTCTGTTCATTGGGTTTTTTATCAAAGCGGTGGAGGTCGTCCTGTCCCACGACATTAGTAAAGGAATCCTGATTTTCTTTTTCTTTGGGTTCTGAATATTGCTCCAGTGTTTCAGGCAGTTTCCCTGCCTGGTTCATCGCTATCATTTTTTTAACGCCGTCTAAAGGTACAGGGACAAGCACGGAGGTGTTATCACGATAGCTAAACCACATAATCTTTTTGAAGATGTCGGTTTTTTGATGAAAGGCTTTGCCTTTTTCTGTATCAATGGTGGTGTCCGTTCGCGGGAAATGTTTAAGGGCATCCACATAAACATCATATTCGTAATTAAGACAACATTTGAGTTTTCCACACTGCCCTGCCAGTTTTTGAGGGTTAAGGGATAATTGTTGTTCTCGCGCCACATTGGTCGAAACCGACCGGAAGTTTTTCAGCCAGGTGGCGCAACAAAGTTCTCTTCCGCAGCTTCCAATGCCTCCAATTCTGGCCGATTCCTGTCTGGCTCCTATTTGCTTCATTTCTATACGGATACTGAATTCCCGGGCCAGATCTTTGATAAGCTGGCGAAAGTCTACCCGTCCTTCGGCGGTATAATAAAAGATGGCTTTTGTGCCGTCACCCTGGAATTCAACATCATTAATCTTCATGTCCAGCCCCAGCTGATTGACAACTTCGCGTGCTTTAAGTCTGGTGGCTTTTTCGCGCTCTATGGCATGTTCCCATTTTTCGATATCTGTAGCTCTGGCCCGGCGATAGATTTGTTTGACCTGATCAGAATGTTTGTTGATGCCACTTTTTTTCATCTGAATTTTCACCAGGTCGCCGGTTAAGCTTACCAGGCCTATATCATGTCCAGGATTGGCTTCCACTGCTACCAGGTCTCCAATTTCCAGCATCATCTCATCGGGCTTGACAAAAAATCCTTTTCTGCTATTTTTAAAGCGTACTTCGGCAATATTAAAAGGCTTTTTGCTCACCGGCAAATGCATATCATTAAGCCAATGATGAATATCTAACTTGGCAGTACTATGTATCTCTTGTAAAGCTACTTTTTCGTATGCATTCGGAACATTTAAACAGCCACGCGCTCGAAGTCCATTGCTTCCATCGTTGTTTTTCATAAGGTTCCTTTTGTTTCTTAACGCATCCGTTTAAGGATTATTGAATCAACAAAGTTAACAAATTTGAAGAAAGTCAATAAAAAAAGCCACCGGACAGGTGGCTTAAAATCGTAGCTTTTGTGGTAATCATTCTAAAATTCCACATCTTTTTTCATTTCTTCCTCTACATCTTCCGGTGTTATGGGAAGTCGTTTGTCCCCCAGTAACCGGCATCCGTCATCTGTAATCAGGATGTCATCTTCGAGTCGGATACCACCAAAATTTTTGTAATCGTCCAGTTTGTCATAGTTGATAAACTCGGTAAATTTTTTGTCAGCTTTCCAACGATCAATTAATTCGGGGATAAAGTAGATGCCGGGTTCGTTGGTAAGGACAAAGTTGGGCTGTAGTTTGCGTCCCAGTCTTAGTCCGGATAATCCAAATACACCAGAGCGTTTGACCTGATCATCGTAGCCCACATAATCCTCTCCGATAGCTTCCATATCATGAACATCAAGGCCCATCATATGTCCCAGGCCGTGAGGCATGAACATGGCATGAGCTCCTTTGAGCACTGCTTCTTCAAGGTTTCCTTTCATAATTCCAACCTCTTTCAATCCTTCAGCAATCGTTTTGGCAGCAATCAGATGGATATCCCTGTAGGCTACACCTGGCTTGATATTTTTAAAGGCCCGGTTGTTGGCATGTAAAACAATTTCATAAATTTCTCTTTGGCGGGGAGTAAACTTACCAGCAACAGGAACTGTCCGGGTAAAGTCCGAAGCATAATGAGTATCGGTTTCAGCACCGGCATCTGTCAGCATCAGGTCGCCTTCTTTCATCTGGTTGCCGTGATAATGGTTGTGCAGTGTTTGGCCGTTTATGGTAAGAATAACTGGAAAAGACAACATCCCGCCATAAGATAGCGCAATGCCCTCGATTTTTCCGGCAATTTCTCTTTCATAAACACCCGGATGTGCCATGCGCATAGCCGTAGTATGCATCTGATAACCAATATTGGCAGCACGGTCCAATTCTTCAATCTCATAATGATCTTTGATGGATCGCTGTGAAACAACTGCTTTGATTAATTCTTCCGATACATATTCAGCATTTCTTGAGGGATGAATGCCTAAAAGCTGTTCCAGAAGAATGATGTTTTCTGCACGGTATTGGGGTAGATAGTGAATTCTGCGGCCCTTTTGAATCGCTTGTGATAAAAGCGCTGAGGCTTTGTTGAAAGGTGCTGTTTCGGTAACTCCTACCTCTAAGCCTGTTTCCTTGAGTGTTTTCTGCGGGCCCATCCATATGATGTCATCCAACTCTACATCATCAGCAAACAGATAATCGGTGTTGTTGTCAATATCCATAACCCCAATTACATTAGGGAAATCAAGACCAAAATAATATAGGAAAGAACTATCCTGCCGAAAATGGAAAGTGTTGGCCGGGGCGTTCATCGGTGAATCCGGATTGCCCGGGATCAAAACTAATCCATTGTCCAGCTTTTTCTTTAGGTTCTCTCTGCGTCGACTATAAACTTCTTTTTTAAACATAGCTGTTAAGGTTTTTGCTTTGCACAAATGTAATGAATTGTTTGAATTATTGAATGGCAAATTTGAAAATCTTATTGGACAGCAGAGCGGGTAGACTCTTTATTTTGCTGATTAGCAAATTGTAAGCTTTTTATGATCATTCCAGCCACAGGTCTATTTGCACTTGATAATACAGATAATCGTATTTATGTCCGTCTATATAAAAACTAAATTAAATGTCTGTTAGCAAGAAAAATATAATTTTTTTTTCAATTTGGTTAGTTTTTTCGTAGATTTGTAGAGGAGATAAAAATCAAAGCAAACAAATCAGGCAAACAACCCTAGTGCGTTCGGTTTAAATTTTTCAATTATGAGCAACTTCTTTTCAACTTCTATTGGGAAAAAAGTTATAATGAGCATTACAGGATTATTTTTAATACTTTTTCTGATTGTTCATTTGACTGTTAATTCTATGATTATTTTTGATGACAGTGGTGCATTATTTAACCAGGCAGCCCATTTTATGGCTACCAATACGTTGATAGGAGTTATAGAGCCTATCCTTGCCATAGGCTTATTGCTCCATTTTATTTTTGCCAGTGTAATTACAGTGCAAAACCAGTTGAAGCGAAGCGTAAATTATCCGGCATATGGGCGCTACAAGCAACGATCAGGCGAGGCAAGCAGTTGGGTTTCAAGGAATATGTATGTGCTTGGGATTCTCATTTTCACCTTTCTTGTTATTCATCTGGTGAATTTCTTTTGGAAGATGAAATTTAGTGGCGATCCATTACTGGAAGAGGCCACAGGCCTGGGAGGCGGTATTGAAAATGCTTATGCCCTGGTGACGACAAAATTTATTGAGTGGAAATGGCTGGGGATCATTTATGTGGTAGGGTCTGTGGTGCTTGGCTTGCATTTGTATCATGGTGTTTGGTCGTCTTTTCAGACATTAGGATGGAGCAACCGCAAGTGGCGGAAGATATTGAATGTTGTCGGAATTCTTTTAAGTCTGATTTTCGCTCTTGGATTTTCGTCTATACCATTATATGTTATGATTAATTCAATGATATAAAAAGAAACAATATGTCACTGTTAGAATCCAGAATTCCTGAGGGTTCATTAAAAGATAAATGGACCAACCATAAAAATTCATTACGTTTAGTAAGTCCGGCAAATAAGAAAAGGCTTGAGATTATTGTCGTGGGTACTGGAGTAGCTGGTGCGGCAGCTGCAGCCAGTCTGGGGCAGATGGGATACAAAGTCAGTGTATTTTGTTATCAGGACTCACCACGCCGGGCTCACAGCGTTGCTGCGCAAGGCGGGATTAATGCTGCTAAAAATTATCGTAATGACAATGATTCCGACTACAGGTTATTTTATGATATGCTGAAGGGCGGTGATTTCAGAGCGCGGGAAGCCAATGTCTATCGTGCGGCCGAAGTCAGTAATAATATCATCGATCAGCTTACGGCTCAGGGTGTTCCTTTTGCGCGCGAATATGGGGGCACACTGGCAACCCGTTCTTTTGGAGGTGTTCAGGTTTCCCGGACATTTTATGCTTCCGGCCAAACAGGGCAGCAGGTTTTGCTGGGTTCCTATTCGGCCTTAAAGCGCCAAATTGCTAAGGGGTCAGTAAAAATGTATGAGCGTCGTCAGATGCTGGAGCTTGTGGTAAAAGATGGAAAAGCCAAAGGAATTGTATGCCGGAATCTTGTGTCTGGTGATATGGAAAGGTATTCAGCACATGCTGTTGTTTTGGCTACAGGAGGCTATGGGACTATCTACTTCCTTTCTACTTTGGCGGTAAACTCCAGCGGAGCTGCCGCTTATGCTGCCTATAAGAAAGGGGCATTTTTTGCCAATCCCAGTTTTATCCAAATTCATCCTTCCTGCATCCCTCAATTAAATGAATATCAGTCGAAACTTACACTGATGTCCGAATCCTTACGAAATGATGGCCGCGTATGGGTGCCAAAAGAAAAGGGCGATAAGAGATTACCCGGAGAAATACCGGAACAAGAACGGGACTATTATCTGGAACGGCGGTATCCGGCATATGGGAATCTTGTGCCACGTGATATCGGATCCAGAGCAGCCAAAGAACGCTGTGATGCCGGCTATGGTGTTGGTGAAACAGGCTATGCTGTTTATCTCGATTTTCAAGAGGCTATCAAAGAACAGGGAAGAAAAACCATTGATGCAAAATATGGTAGCTTGTTTGACCTGTACCAGAAGATTACGGGTGAAGACCCTTATAAACAACCTATGAAGATTTATCCTGCCGGGCATTACACCATGGGCGGCCTTTGGGTGGATTATAATCTGATGACTACCATCCCCGGCTTGTTTGCTATTGGTGAAGCCAACTTTTCTGACCATGGGGCTAACAGGCTTGGCGCTAGCTCTCTGATGCAGGGGAGTGGTGATGGATACTTTATCCTTCCTTATACTATTGGAGATTATCTGGCTGATGAGATTAAGACAGCTAAGCTTTCGGTAGATTCTGATGAATTTATAAAGGCTGAAAAAGAAGCCAAAGAACGAATTGCTCAGCTGATGAGTATTCAGGGAAAGAAATCTCCACTGGCTTTTCATAAAGAGCTGGGGAAAATTATGTGGAATTATGGAGGAATGGCCCGTAATGAAGAA
This sequence comes from Bacteroidota bacterium, assembly GCA_051748205.1. Classification (GTDB taxonomy): domain Bacteria; phylum Bacteroidota; class Bacteroidia; order Bacteroidales; family PWNQ01; genus PWNQ01. The sequence goes on from JBNJHE010000023.1 coordinate 27,653, forward strand.
GGACTGACAAAAGGCCTTGCCCTGGTTAGTGATTTGGAGGATGAGTTTTATAGCAATTTGAAGCTTACCGGCTCAAATGATACTATGAATCAACAACTGGAAAAGGCACTCCGGGTGGCTGCATCCTTCGAAATTTCACGGCTGATGTTACGTGATGCACTAAACCGAAAAGAATCTTGCGGGGCTCATTTTAGAGAGGAATACCAGACTGAAGACGGCGAAGCCTTAAGAAATGATGATGAATATATGTATGTGGCTGCATGGGAATATAAAGGAGATAATCAAGAACCAGAGCTACATAAGGAGAAACTCAAATTTGATTATGTGAAAGTTCAACAAAGAAGTTATAAATAGTGGTTGTCCATAAAAGCTTATATCTGCTGAACCAAGCCATGATCCGCCTTAGGCGGAGATTTAGGGGTGAGCGCAGAGCGAGTTGGCGAGTTGGCGAATTGGTGATGAAGCGTTGATGCGATAGGGCGAACGAAGAGACTTAAG
>JBNJHE010000024.1:0-12962 GCA_051748205.1 Bacteroidota bacterium
GCGCGAGTTTGCTGTAATGGATTCGACCGTGGGGTTAGGGTCATCATTGATGTGGATTTCAGCATTCGAGATGTTATTAACCATGGTTTGTGCATGATCTTTCTCGCTGTCACTCAGTCGTCCATCCCTGATCTTGTTTAGCGAAATTCCTGTTTCTGTCTCGATAAGGCGCTGTATCATCTTTGCTGCCGAGCGCTCAGAACTAAAAACAGCTACGGAACGTTTTTGCTTTATCGCCATGTTATTCACCAATGACAGCAAAAATGCTGTTTTACCCATGCCCGGGCGGACAGCAATCGCTGTTATTTCTCCTTTTTTAAATCCTGATGTTTTTTGATCTAATTTATAAAAGCCGGAAGGAATAGCATCGGCTGAAATGGAATTGGTGTTTTGAATGTTATTTTTAAGTGCCTGGTTGACGATATCTTTTGAAGAGGAGAACGCAAGCACTTGTTTGCGCTCAGTGGCTTCTAAGTCTTGTGCCATAATGTTATATTTTAAGGTTTTATATACTCATATCAACGTCCAAATTTAACGAATATTTAATCCGATTTCAAGCTTTTTTTATTATATTTTCAAGACACCTGCGATGGGTATGATTAACTATCTGTAATAATGGAGATAAGTGAAAATTTGCTGAAAAAAAAATATGTTAAATCTTCTTAAATGTATTTTTGCGTTGTTTAACGATTTCATAAATCAATATTCCTGCAGCCACAGAAACATTCAGCGAAGCAATATGTCCACTTAACGGAATTCTTAAATGATGAGTGGCATATTCCAGTAAATCTGATGATATGCCATGTCCCTCTGATCCCATCAAGAGTGCAACAGGCCCTGTTAAGTTTTGTTGGTCGTAGGTTTCTTCTGCTTTTTCTGTTGCGGCCAGGAGCTTTAACCCACTGTTTTTGACATATTCGCATGTTGCTTTTAAATTGCGTGAGCGGCATACCTGGATATAGTTTAATGCTCCTGCTGAGGTTTTCATGGCGTCGGATGTTATGCTGGCCGATCCTTTAAAAGGAATTACGATTGCATCTACATTGGCTGCTTCTGCTGTGCGGCTGATCGCTCCAAAGTTTCGTATGTCTGTTATTTCATCCAAAATAAGAATAAATGGCGTTTTGCCTTGCTCGAATAAGCCGGGTAGCACCATTTCAATATCCTGAAAATCAATGGGTGCCTTTAATCCTATCACACCCTGGTGGTTCTTTGTAGTAAAACGGTTGAGCTTTTCTTGTGGTACATATTGCGTGGGGATGGCTTGTGCCCGTGCCATGGTCTTGATTTTGCTGATGTTGTTGCCACTAATCCCTTTTTTTAACATTATCTTGTCAAAGGATTGTCCGCTTTCCAGCGCTTCCAGCATCGGATGGATTCCAAAGATTAATTCTGTTTTTTTTGTCATTACTTTTATCTTCTCCAAATATCTATATGAAAAAACCATTCATCTTTCAACGAAGGAGAACGGTCTAATGAATAATCCTGTTCACTAAACGGATTATTCACTTTTGTAAAATTTAATGTTAAAGCATTGTACTGCGCTGATTCACCATAAATCCAGGTTTCCCCATTGTTGGAGCGATAAACCAGCCGGGGCGGTCCTATAACAATGTATACCATGCCTCGCTCTGTCTGCCATCCGGGTTTATGCGTGTAAAACAAGCTGTTGGCCTGCTCCACTCTCGAGTAATAGTTGCGGATTAATTGTTTGGCTCTGGCCGGGTTACCACTGATGTTGAGCCAAAATTTGTCGACCGCATTTTTGGGCTCACTGCTTTGTTTTAAGGCTTCATATTCCCGCTCTTGCGCAATATATTTTAATGGTGGAATTAAATCGCCGGGACTTTTTACTTCCGGATAGGGCGGGTCAAAAATTTTCACTGTTAAGCCCTGGCTGGTAGTGGTGTCTGCCTGAATGTGATAAATACCGGGTTTTGAAAAGGCCATCAACTTCGTTTTTCCTTTGCTTATGGGCAGCACGAAAAGGCTGTCGGTAGTAAAAAAGGTGTTCCCCCTTTTTTGATTTAAATAAGGAGGGCGCGGTGTATTGTATGTCTTATCAAAATAACGGACAAACAGCTTTCCGGCATATTTGTAATGTATTTTTATGCTGTCTTTTGGTTTTATAATGGGCGAATAGCGAAAATCTCCCTTGCTGTCTTCTACCCAAAAAAAGTCCCGCTCGTAAGCGTTATCTTTTTTCGTATAGTGATACGCTGTATAAAGAACGTCTTGCTGTAAATCCTTAAAAACAAGTTTAATTACATAATCGCTTCCTGATAATAAACGGAATTGCTTTTTGATGTTCAGGTAATTTCCCTTTGTGCCATCCAGGGTGTCATAAATAATAAAACTTAAACTGTCGATGACTTCAGCCGACTCATAGTTCTCAAGGATGTCCAGCTGTAGTTGTAGCTTTGCCGTAAATTCCTCATCATATTTTAATTCTTTTCTTGCTTGCTTGATAAGCAGTATGGTACTGTCTTTTGATTGATGAAATAATGCTACTTGTGGATGCAGTTTGCTTTGCTTTGGGTTATAGCTGGCTGAGATGTTGGTCTTGTTGGCTGGAGCATAAGCATTGCATCCCCACAAGATGAATAAAATCATTAAAAAACCCAAAATGCCGATACCTTTGTATAAAATCCTGCCGTTGTTTGGTGGTTTTTTACTCTTTGAATCTGCTGATTCATTGGTAATGGGTGAAATCAATTTCTTTTTCTGTTTGATCATCATCATTGTTATCAACAGTCATACCAAAAGTGAGACCTTTGTTTATGACAAATAATACCTTACTATAGTTTCTAAATCTTTTGATTTTAAGTTTATCCCGGAAATAACGATGTCTGCCTTTTCATAGTATTGTTTTCGTTGTTCAAGATTTTTTTGAATAAATTCCAGCAACTGTTCATCTTTAAATTGATGGGTAAGGGGCCTTATTCGGCGAGCGCTTTTAAGCCTGCTATACAGTGCCCCGGGGTCCATTCTTAAATAAATGGACAGTCCGTGGTTCAGTATACTGTCCATATTATTTGAGTAGGATGGTGTTCCTCCTCCGGTTGATATCACTGTTTTGCTCATTTCAAATGTTTCATGTAGTATCTGTCTCTCCAGTTGACGGAATTTTTCCTCCCCATAAAGGCTGAAGAATTCAAAAATCGTTTTGTGATAGTTGTCTTCAAACAACTGATCAGTATCCAGAAAGCGGTAGCCCAGCTTGTGGGCTAGTTGTTTGCCTAATGTTGACTTTCCGCTGCCCATATAACCAATCAAAAAAATACGCGTTTTGTTTTTCTGACGATTCATGCAATCTTTTTTCCGGACTGTATTTTTTAATGACAACAAAGATAGTGGTTTTCATTGGAATTTGCTTTTTGATCTTCTCTGTTTTTATATGATGAGACAGTCGATAAATTTGTATTTTTGTGCGCATGAAGGCTGCCACCATTGAAAATTATCTTAAGACTTTCCATTATTGGTTAGGTTTATTTTTGGTGTTCTGGATGGCGTTAGGTCATAGCCTGATTCCTTATATAAGCGGGCTTTGGGTATTGTCCGGATTACTTTTGGTTCGAAAAAGCAGTTTTGCAAGTCAGTATGTCCGTTGGAGGTATATTTTGCTTTTTCTGGCCTTATATCTGGCTCATTTTGTGTCTGTTGTGTATTCAGATAATCAACACGCCGCATGGTTTAGCCTGGAAGTAAAAATGGCCTTGTTGTTGTTTCCGGTTCTTGTTGTTTTGATGATGCAACATCACTTTGAGAAAAAATTATCATGGATTTTTATTGCTTTTTTGGCTGGTAATATTGTAGCTATGATATATAATATTGTGATGGCTGCCGTGAGTCATGCCTCTTTTTCGTGGAATCATTTTGTATATCAAAAGTTGTCGTTTTTCTTGCACCCATCGTATTATTCTCTTTATCTTGATTTTGCCCTGGCAGTTTTGCTTTTCTATTTTTTGCCTCGATCTCAACATGCCGGCAGGAATACGCGGATAATTGTCATTAGCATATCAGTTGTAATTTTTGGATTCATCATAATGCTGTCTTCCCGTGCCGGAATCTTAGCTGCTTTTTGCGTGCTGATGATAAAAACGATTCAGCTTGTGGTTCACTCGAATTTAAGTCGCTTGTTAAAAGTTTTTTTATTCTTATTTGCATTTATATTCCTTAGTGTGGTAACTGTTTCCAACAAGCGTATGCAATCGGCTATGAGTAATTTTACGGATAATTTCCGACTGGATCAGGAGCAACTGAAAGGTGAGAAAAGGATTAGCAGTGCTCAAACCCGGCTGCTGCTTTGGAAGAGTAGCTTAAATGTTATTCATGACCACTGGCTTATTGGTACAGGTAGTGGAGATGCAAATGATGAAATCACCCGTGAACTAATCCATATTGTGGATAATCCATCGATTTTTACGAAAAACTACAATGCTCATAATCAGTTTCTGGATACTTTTGTGGCGCTGGGCGTTATTGGCTTTGTGCTCTTGATGGCCCTGCTTTTCTGGCCGCTAATTGTAGCCATCAAGACAGAGAACTATTTGCTGATGGCGCTGGCTGTACTTTTGATCGTTCATCTGATGTTTGAGTCTATGGTCAATCGACAGGCGGGGGTAATTTTCTTTTCTTTCTTTTTGCCTTTGTTGTTTGGTTTTCGACAATCACAGCCCAATAATTAAAACAAAAGGTGGCTATCTTTACGCTGACAGTCAAAAGTGTTTGTCAACAGGCAAAGATAACCACCCAGGAAGTTAGCAGGCTAGAAGTTTGTCATTACCGAAAGGTAAAAATTGCGTCCTGGTGCTGAAATTCCTGAACTGTATGGTCTATACCTTTGGTCTGTAATGTTTTCTATTCCTGCGCTGAAGGAAAATGTGTCGTTAATCAGATAACGTGTTTTAAGGTTCAGCGTGTACCACTGCGGGGCATAAGTATTTCCGTTTTCGTCCAATGCATAAATGTCCACCTTACCTCTTTCACTTACAGCAAGGTCTTTGTGCTTTCGTTCTCCTTGATATTGTGCATATAATTGCATTTCAAGTTTCCCTTTTTGAAAAGCCAGTGTTGTATTGCCAAATAGGGGAGCAGCATGTCGCGAGGGACTCTTGCTGCCATCTTCCATCTCTTCTTCTCCAACCTGAAAATTCAAGTCTGATGATAACTTGAAGCCAGCCGGAAGATTCAGCTCTGCGCTGGCCTGAAATCCATATACATTTGCCACAGCTGCGTTTTGTAATGCCATCACCTGGCTCAAATCACCGTCATAAAGGATGCTATCCTGACCGTTGATTTGATAATTGCGGCGAACTAAAGCATTTTCCAGCATGGTGTAATAGCCCGTTAGCTCTACCCTGGCTGTTTTGTCAAATACTTTTGCAATGCCAATGTCCAGATTGTAGGCATACTCGGCTTTCAGGTCCGGATTTGGAACAACAACAGCACCGGGTTCAGAGTCAAAAACCTTCCCGACATCATCCACATTGGGTGAACGAAAAGCAGTCCCCAAATTCAAGCTAAAAATCCATTGCTCTGATGGATGATATACACCTCCAATGCTTCCGGTTACAGCTCCATTGTTTATCGTTGCTGAAGTAAATGGCAAAGGATAAAAAGTGGTGTCAAAGTCGGCATTAAGCAAGAAATGATTATAACGCAAGCCTCCTTGTAAGCTGAATTTCTCCGAAATCTGATAGTCATCATTGACATATATGGCCATGGACTGCCACGTAGCCATTGGATAGCGAGGAGCTGTATTTATGGATAGGCCTGTATTGATGTCTTCGCTTATCCCCTTTGAGGTAACATCATTTAGCAGGTATTCCACACCATAAAAAAGGGAGTTTTTGGAGGATGTCTCTTTATGGAAATCCAGATTAACAGAATATGCTTCAACTTGCTCGCTTCTGTTTCTTTCCCATACATCATTGAAATCCCGGTCTATTCTGCTTTCTTTAAACGACTGCTGCGCCAGTCTTAGGGTTATTTCATCGTACAAACTGCTTGCCTGCGCATGTTTGATGTTGAGGTGATTCATCATCCAGCCTTGAGGGCCGTAGCCCCAGGTTCCATATTTGGGCGTATTGCCATCGGTTCTGTTATGACGATCGTAGCGGCCATAGGGTGTGGTTTCTGAATAGTGAAATCCGTAGCTTAAATCCCAGTGGTCGTTAGGGCGGAAGCGTATCTTCTGCATGATATTCATCTGCGAATATGCTGAAGGGATTTGCAATAGCGGATCGTCTTGCTCAATTACCCTGTCTGTGCTGTCAATACGCGAAACAGTATACGACTTGATATAATCGTCCGGCCCATGGCTGCCTTGTTTTAGATGATCGAAATGATACGAGCTGACACTGGTCAAAAATGCCCATTTTTTCCAGCCTACATTAACATCAAAATGGGCTGTTCTTTCTTGGTTCGCTGATGAATAGCGTGCAAGTGCTTTTCCATTGATGTTGACTTCTTCATCTGTCGAGAAGCGAGGTGTCAAGGTCTGAAAACTCATAACTCCACCAATGGCATCACTGCCATAAATGACTGACCCCGGCCCAAATAATACCTCTGTGCTTTCAGTGGCAAAAGGGTCTAAAGAAATTACATTCTGCAGATTGCCCCCTCTGAAAATGGCAGTATTCATCCGGACACCATCAATGGTATACAATAAGCGATTGGTGGCAAAACCCCTGATCATCGGGCTGCCTCCTCCCTGCTGGCTTTTTTGTATATATACCTTCCCCGATACACTCAACAGATCGGCAGCAGTTTGAGGGTTGTTAATCGCTACTTCTTCCGGCGATATACTGGCAATTTTTGCCGGAATATCACGGGTGTTTTGTCGCCAGCGTGTGGCTGATACAACTACCATATCCAAATTAAGATTTGTTTGCTTCATAGCTATCGAAAAGGATGCTTCCTGTAGTCTGGTGTAGTTCGTTTGCACTGTTTTATATCCCAGCTTCCGGATTTCAATTAATTCCGCCTCCTTAAATGCCGAAATCTCTGCCTTGCCTTGTTTGTTCGTTATGGCAAATGCCCTGGGCTGATCACTGGATATAGTGACCAAATCAATAGGCTGATTACTCTGCTGATCCTCTATTGTTATGGTTTGACTGAAGGTGTTACCCCACAATAGAACCATCATCCACAGCAGAAAATATTTTTTCATTGTGATTGCTTTTTTATGTTAGTGTCTTTATTTCCTAAGTCATTTGCCCTTAATGCCCCATACAGAATGGTTTTTCTTATTTATACGGCTGCTATATTTTTATTAACAATCCTGCTTAGGATCATATTTTTAACATCCGTCAAAAATACCTAATGTGCTTTTGTGGGGAATAAGGGAAATCGTTTGTTTTATATAAACTGTATTATATATAAAAAAATAAATAAGAATATAGTTTTATTCGTATGTTGATGCTTATACTTGATAAACAAACAAATATAACTTATTATGTATTTTTATGAATAATACAGGATAAAAAACCTGATATGGAAGCAGGTAATTTTGGTGGAGGCGACTGTGGACTTATGCTTATTGATTCATAATGTTCCTGATAAAGAACAGGATGATAGCAATATCTTATATTGGTGTCTATCGACCATTTTTCTATTGAATTGTTATACAATGACTTGTAAAATGAAATGAGTTGTTTTTCCTTATTTTGTTTTTGAGGATTCTGGTTGAATGCTGTATTTACCAAATTATCCAGTTCTTTATTTAGTTGTGTTTCTTCATAGTCCCACCAGCACCAGTATTGGACACTGTCCCCAACGGTTCGTCGTTCAACGATATCATACATCTCGCCTTTGTATTCAAATTCTTTTGAGTGTTCCCAGCGTAATTTATCCAGGGTATCCTTTTTGTGGAATGTCAACAGCTCCAGCTCTGCACGGTCGATGCCTGCAATGATGCGATGCTTTACTTCTTTTTTGACTATAGCTTTTTGGTGCTGTAGCCATAGAAAAGTAGCCGCCACTGGCAGAATAAGGGATAATATCAGTAATATGGAAAAAAATCTTCCTTTCAAAATAAATCGCTTTATATGGGTGCAAAGATAAGCATTGTTGTTAGCTGTAAAATCATTTGGCTTATTTTAATTTTTTTGGCCGTAGTTCAATAAGTTGATAGTCAGCAAAGGGGGGGTGGGATTTAGAATTTTTGAGGTAAAAAATGAATTTGATATAACAAAACTGCTTTGAAATTCGTTTCTTTGGCATTAGAAAAGACTTAATATAAAGGCCTGTGAATAGTAGAAGTGTAGTATTTTTTTTAATGATGTTTGTGACAGTTTTTTCCGTTGATGGTTATGCCCAGATAGGCGGAAAAGGCGTATATACATTTTTAGGTATGCCCAATTCTGCCCGTGTGGCAGCGGTAGGCGGCAACTACCTGCCAGTGAATGATGGGGATATTAATTTGTCGATATCCAATCCCTCATTGATCAATGAAGAGATGAATAATAAGTTAGGCCTGGCATTTGTTGATTTTTATTCGGATATTGCAACGGGTTTTGCTGCCTATTCTCATTCTTTTGATAAACTGGGAAGCTTTACCGGATCCATCCGTTTTATTGATTATGGTGAATTTGACCGTGCCGACATAACGGGGCAGCGCCTGGGTAATTTTTCTGCCGGGGAATATGCTGTTATGTTGGGCTGGGGTAGGGCGTTAACTCCAAATATTATGCTGGGCGCAAACCTGAAAGGGATATGGGCTAATTACGACACTTATTCTTCTTCCGCTGTGGCTGTTGATATTGCAGGCTCATGGATTAGTGATGATAATCGCTTTGTCTCGACCTTGATATTTTCCAATATTGGTCGGCAGTTGCAAGCGTTTTCGGGCAGCGAAATAGAACCGATGAATTTTGATATTAAGCTTGGGGTAATGCGTGACCTGGAACATGTGCCTTTTAAGATTTTTGTGCTGACACAACACCTGCAAACCTGGGATCTTCGCTATGACGACCCTGACGACCCTGAAAATCAAGTGGACCCTATTACGGGGGAAGTCCAACAGGATACTGACCTGGAGGCTTTTGCTGACAATTTAATGCGCCATTTTGTTTTTGGTGGCGAGTTTTCGATTACAGATAATTTTCATATCCGGGGTGGATATAATTATCAACGACGACAGGAGTTGAAAGTGCCTTCTCGTATGTCCACCATTGGTTTTAGCTGGGGCTTTGGATTTCGTATTAGTAAATTTCATTTTAACTATAGCCGCTCTACCTACCACCTGGATGGATCTCCAAATTATATTTCGCTGACAACAAATCTGGACGATTTCTTTGCTGAATAATGCCGGCCTCGCCGTTGTAATGCCTAATTTTGTAATTTTGTCCTCAATGAGAGTTGAAATCGATCATCAGGCAGGATTTTGTTTTGGCGTAATCAAAGCAATCCAAAAGGCAGAAGCATATTTGGAGCAGCATCCTTATTTGTTTTGCCTTGGACAAATGGTGCATAATGAGGCTGAAGTGTCCCGATTAGAAAAAAAGGGGCTCCGAACAATTAGCCGCCATGAGTATGAAAAATTGACCAATGAAACTGTTTTGCTGAGAGCGCATGGCGAAGCTGTTAGAACATACCAGCAGGCACGCGGGAATGCTGTTTCACTGATCGATGCTACCTGCCCTATTGTTTTAAATCTGCAACAAAAAATCCGCAAATGCTGTGATGAGAATAAAGGACAGATCCTTATCTTTGGGAAAAAAGACCATCCGGAAGCTGTGGGACTACAATCACAGTGTGATAACCAACAAATTGTGGTTACTACCAGCCCCGACGAACTTTCGCTGAATTATCAAAAACCTGTGGATATCTTTGCTCAAACCACTATGGATCAGGAACTGTATGAGGATTTTGTTGCCCAGGTGAGAGCTCAGGCCGAAAAGCAAGTTGAAAACGCTAATATTAGAGTGCATCCTTCCTTATGCGGCCATGTTGCCAACCGGGCTAAACAGCTGCGTGTTTTTGCCGGAAATTTTGATGTGATCCTGTTTGTTAGTGGAAAGAATAGTTCTAACGGGAATTATCTCTATCAGGTTTCCAAAGCAGTAAACCCTTATTCTTATTTTATTTCTGATGCTTCGCAAATACCTTCGCATTGGTTTATAGATGCTGAAAGTGTTGGTATTAGCGGAGCTACCTCAACCCCGCAGTGGCTGCTGCATGAAGTGAAAACGGTTGTGGAAAAAATTTGCTAAAAGAGCATTCAATATCAGTAGTTTTATTTGTTTTCTCAAAAATAATACCTATTTTTGCAGCCCTTTTTAAGGGAAATAAAATTAATGTTGAACCCGGTCCTTCGTGGGCCATAACGTATTTGAGATTAATAATATGAACGAAGAAAAAAAAGCTGAAGAGCAAAACACGCAAAATCAGGAACAAACAGAAGATTCCAAAACACAGCCGGAAGATAATGTAACGCAGCCACAGGCTGAAAATCAACCGGAAAAGCTGCAGACGGAATCTGATACTGACGCCAAAGCTGAGGAAACAGTAGAAACTCCTGAAGAAGAAACTCCTAAGGTAGAAACTCCTGAAGAAGAAACTCCTAAGGTGGAAACTCCTGAAGAAGAAACTCCTGAAGAAGAAACTCCTAAAGAAGAAACTCCCAGGGAAGCAGCCCCTAAAGCAGAAGCTAAAGAGGAAGAAATTCCTGAAACACCTCAGTTTGATACTCCACAGGAAGAATTCGACTGGGAAGGAGCTGATGAGGATGTGGATGATTATAAAAAAGATCAACGCGAAAAGCTTGAGAATGTTTATGATAAAACATTAAGCACAATTGACGATCAGGAGGTTATTGATGGTGTTATCGTAGCTATGAACAATCGTGAAGTCGTCGTCAATATTGGTTATAAGTCCGATGGGTTGATTTCGATGAATGAATTGCGCTACAGAGAAGACCTAAAGGTGGGTGATCCTGTAGAAGTGTACGTTGAAAATAAAGAAGATAGTGGTGGACAACTGGTGCTTTCGCATCGCAAAGCCAGGGTCTTACGCAGTTGGGAGCGTGTTATTGATGCGCATGATAAGGATGAAATAATTAATGGCCATATCAAGTGCCGTACCAAAGGCGGGTTAATTGTCGATGTCTTTGGGCTGGAGGCCTTCCTGCCCGGATCACAGATTGATGTTAAACCAATCCGTGATTATGACCAGTATGTTGGCAAGACCATGGAATTTAAAGTGGTGAAAATTAACCACGAATTTAAAAATGTGGTGGTTTCTCATAAAGCACTTATTCAGGATGAGCTCGAAAAGCAAAAAGCCGAAATCATTTCAAAGCTCGAAAAAGGACAGATTCTCGAAGGTACGGTGAAAAACATCACCTCATATGGTGTATTTATCGACCTGGGTGGTGTAGATGGACTTATTCATATTACAGACCTTTCATGGGGTAGGATTAATCACCCCGAGGAGATCGTGGAACTTGACCAGAAACTCAATGTGGTTATTCTCGACTTTGATGATGACAAGAAGCGTATTGCCTTAGGATTGAAGCAGTTGCAGCCACATCCGTGGGAGTCGCTGGATGAAAATCTAAAAGTGGGTGATAAGGTGAAAGGAAAAGTTGTTGTGGTAGCTGATTATGGCGCTTTTGTCGAAATAGCACCTGGAGTGGAAGGCCTGATTCATGTTTCTGAAATGTCCTGGTCGCAGCACCTACGCACCGCTCACGACTTCCTGAAGGTAGGCGATGAGGTTGAAGCTGTCGTGCTTACCCTGGATCGTGAAGATCGAAAAATGTCGTTGGGAATGAAACAGCTTATGCCTGATCCATGGGAAGAAATTGAAAAGAAATATCCTGTCGACTCAAAGCATACTGCTACTGTCCGTAACTTTACCAATTTTGGAATCTTTGTTGAACTGGAAGAGGGAGTAGATGGATTAATTCATATTTCTGATTTGTCCTGGAGCAAGAAAATCAAACATCCGGCCGAATTCACAAAAATTGGCGACTCTATCGAAGTTGTTGTGCTGGAGGTGGATAAGGAAAGCCGTCGTTTAAGCCTTGGGCATAAACAACTGGAAGAAAATCCATGGGATGTATTTGAAACAATTTTCACCGAAGGCTCAATTCATAAAGGTACTGTTGACAACTTAATGGAAAAAGGTGCAATCATTACGCTGCCCTACGGTGTGGAAGGGTTTGCTCCAATGAAGCATCTGAAAAAAGAAGATGGTGCAAATGTCAAAAAGGATGAAACTTTAGACTTTAAAGTGATAGAGTTTAATAAAGAGGGAAAGAAAATTGTCGTTTCTCATTCCCGGATCTTTGAAGATAGAATTTCAGGCGAAAAAGCCAGGGAAAAAGCCAGCAGTAAGGCCAAAGCCAAAGCTACAGCGAAAGCAATGAAGAGCCTTAATGAGGTGTCCGAAAAAGCTACCTTAGGTGATCTGGATGTATTGGCTGACTTGAAGTCTGAACTTCAGGCTGAAGAAAAGACCAAGGCAGAGGATTATATGAAAAAACGCTCTGCTAAAAAGGAGGAAAAGAAAGCCACAGAAGAGCAAGCTCCAGAATCTAAAGAGCAGACTGAAAAGAAATCAGACGAAACAGTGACGAAAGCTGATGATCAAGAAGCTCAAGACACTCCTAAAGCGGATAAACCTGATAAAGACAAAGCTTCAGCAAAGGCTGAAGATGATGCTGAAAAGAAAGACGCTGAAAAATCGGATGATATCAAGGCTGAAGAGGAAGACAAAGCTGCAGAAAAAGCAACGACAAAAAAAGCTTCTACAGCAAAGAAAACTACGGCAGCGAAAAAAGCTTCCTCTACTAAGAAAGAGGCAAAAGAAAAAGCTCCGGATGCCGATACTGAAGAATCAGAGACAACCGATGCGGCTTCAACAGCCAAAACGGAAACAGCGAAGTCTTCTGATGCTGATAAAAAGGCTGATAAAAAGGCCGATGAGAAGGCTGATGAAAAGGCCGATGAGAA
>JBNJHE010000024.1:13062-27777 GCA_051748205.1 Bacteroidota bacterium
AAAAGGCCGATGAGAAGGCTGATGAAAAGGCCGATGAGAAAAAATCAGATGAGGATAAGAAATAGTCTGAAAAAAATGATTAATTTAGGCCTGCATTGCAGGCCTTTTTTTTTGAAATGGCTGCAACATAATTGTAGTTAACTTTGTCTATAAAAAAAAACAACATTACATTATGAAAAGAATTTTATATTTATCAGTTTTGTTAATGCTGCTTTTGCACGCGAAGCAAATAACAGCGCAGTGTACGCCGGGTAACTATAGCACGCCAGGCATCTATCCCGATTCATCATCAGCATTACCCCCTGCCGCTGCAACACAACAGTATGATTTTACATTCACTATAGTTGTGCCCCTGGATACGACGATTTCTATTGGTGGAGTGCCGCAGCAGGTGAGTGTTGATTCTATTGGGATTACTGATATTACCGGGCTTCCTTCAAGTATGCAGTATGTTACGAATTCTTCTTCGGATTATTGGCCGGGAGGTAGTTCAGGCTGTTTTGTGATTACAGGGACCCCTACGAATGCCGATGTTGGCACCCATAGTTTTGAAATTCATATGCAGGCATCTGGTGGAGGTTTTTCTGCTCCTATTACATACACAGGTCATGAATTGGTTGTTCTGGACTCCACACATGTAAGTGTCGCGTCAAATGTAGAGCCTATTGATGAAGTTAGCGCCTTTCCTAACCCTTTCAGCTCTTCCGTTACTATCCGCTTTGTGGCCCATAAGACTGATGATGTTACTATAAGTATGATCAATTTGGTGGGTAAAGTTATGGAGCAAAAGCAACAGCTTGCGACAGCAGGTGTCAATATGGTTGAATTTAATCTGGATGATATTCCTGAAGGTATTTATTTCTACAGAATACAGTATGGTGATAAAGTAGTGACGCGTAAGCTGATAAAAAAATGATTTTTGAGGTTACGATTTTGGGGAGCGCATCCGCGATTCCTACGCGCAAAAGATTTCCCAGCGCCCAGTTAGTTCATTTGCCTGGGCGTTTGTTTTTAATCGACTGCGGTGAAGGAACCCAGATACAATTGATTAAAGAAGGAATTGGTTTGCAAAAGATAGACCGGATTTTTATCAGCCATATGCATGGTGACCACTTTTATGGCTTACCCGGTTTGTTATCTTCCATGCATCTTAGCGGAAGAACACAGTCATTGTGGATTTATGGTGATGCAAATCTGGAACCACTTGTTATGCCTTTGGTGCAGTATAGTCATCAGCAGCTGGGATTTGATATTCAGTTTATTATATTGGATATGAAGCAGCCAAAAGAGATTTATGCGGATAACGAATGCCGGATTTTGGCCATACCTTTAAAGCATGGTATTGATACATACGGCTTTATGTTTCAGGAAAAGCCCAGGTTACGGAATATAGATAAAGCGTTTGTTGCACAGTACCAACCTTCCATAACGGATATGCAGGCGATTAAGCTTGGGCATGACTATGTTGATAGTGCCGGCCAGACTATTGAAAATCAGGCTATAACAAAGGCGCCTCCTGCCCCCAGAGCTTATGCATATTGTTCCGATACTGCCTATTTTGATAAATTGCCCGAATACATCCATGCAGCTACCACTTTATATCACGAAGCCAGTTTTTTGCAAAAAGATGTGGACTTAGCGCACCAACGGAATCATTCAACTGTTAAAGAAGCTGCGGCTGTTGCTGCTAAAGCCAATGTGAAGAAACTTATCGTGGGCCACTTCTCTGCACGATATAAAGATACAGCTGATATACTTCGTGAAGCAACAGAAATTTTTCCGCATACTATTATTGCAGAAGACTTAATGAAGATAACCATAGAGTAGTTGTGCTGTCTATAGTGCCAGGTTTCTTTGTTGTGCTCCTTTTTTACAGCTTTTGTTTAATGTAAAAATGGTTTGCAGGTTCCGGTCTGGAATGTTCTGATTTGCTTACAGGCATACTATAGCATGTGCTGTTCAAATGTTTTATATAAAAAGTTACCTAGTTCATTATAGCAATTGTTTATGTCTATGCAGGCATGAAATCCTATTTCCAACAGGTGGGACGTTCCTCTGCAGGATTCATCCACAAGCGCAATAAAGATAATATTCTTTCGATTTCGTTGCTTGATCTCCAGCATGGTTTTCTCTATATCCCAGGGGGCATGCAGGTTACGGTCAAGGATGATGACAGAGTTGGACGGTAGCGAATGATTATTTTCTGAATTGAAAAAATCTATTGGGTTTTCAATGTGTTCCAGTTTTGGAATGAGTGATGTCAGGCGTTGACATTTTTCTTTTTGTTTTTCTATCGACGATGAAATAACTATTATCCGCTTATTTTGATTTTTTAAATAGTCAAATACTTTTTTATGAGCTTCATCAGAGACTTGTTGGGTGCCATGAAGCGGAAGGCTTATTGTGATTATCATGCCGTCTTTTCCGTTGATGTTAACGTCCAGCCTGCCATGTAAAATATGCATGATTTTGCGAATCCAAACCAGGGAATAATTGTAGTTTTTCTCCAACTGTAGTGAATTGTTGAAATTCTCATCCCGTTCAGGATCCAGTATCCTCTCTAATTCTTCGTTCTTTAACCTATTCCCCTCAGTAGTGATTTCCAAAATACCAACAGTATTCACTTTGTCCTGTGAAACCTTAATCGATATTTTTTGTTGACTGTTACCGTGTGCATTTTCAAGCAGTGAACCAATGGCATTCGTAAGCATGCTTTCATTTGCATAAACATTTAAATCATCCGATTCGATATTAATCTGGATGTCATCCGGTTTTATATTTAATTGTTCTATGGCAGTATACAGTATTTTTGACAGCTTTACATCCTGGCGGGCATGCTTTACATCCATGGGCTGTATCTGGGTTAAACTGTTTAGGTTATATAGTTCAAAAAGAATGGATTGTGCACTGCTTGAAATGGCATGAATTAATTCTTGTTGTTTTTTATTTAATTGGTCTGGGTGATTAAACAATTCCGTTATTCCAATTATATTTTGCAAGGATACTCTTAATGCGGAATTAATTTTTTCGATTGAGCGATTTTTAATGTTATTGATTTTTTCTGAAGCGATCAGCGATTCCGAAACTGAATTTTCGGCTCGTTTAAATTCAGAGATATCCGTAATAGAAGCAACCCCGCCTACAAAATCCCCTTTATTGTTATACATAGGAGCAGCTGTGAGTATTACATCAATTTTTTGGCCATTTTTATGATGAACTTCAACGAAATACTGGTTTGATTTCCCTTCTTTTCTTTTTTGTGTTTCTTGTTTAAAGCGTTGAAATGTTTTATCGTTGACAATCATATCAAGGCTTTGGTCCAGGAGTTCACTCTGGGTGTAACCCAGCATCTCTGCAAAAGTATGGTTTAAAAAGAGAATTTTTTCATTGACGTCAGCAATGGCTATCCCAGCATTGACCGTCTCGGCTAATGTGCGATATCGCTCTTCACTTTCACGCAACTCCTTTTCAGCGCGGTCTCGTTCATCATTTTCTGTCTGCAGTTCATTTGTTCTGACCTCTACTCTTCGGTCGAGATCTATATTGTCTTCCTTTAGTCTTTTTGCATAACGGTTTCTTGCCCGAATGTACAGGATCAATAAAATAATCAGGGCTCCACCCAGGGATAAGAGGATGATCCACATGGTATTCATTCGCTTCGAATTCATCAGGTCTTCCTCCAGTAACTTCGCTTCTGCTTCTTGTCGCTTAATGATTTCGTTTTGTTGTTTTGTCTTGTAGGTTGTCTCTAACTGTTCTATGCGCTTGTGCTTGTCCTTATCCAGTAAATCTTCCCGTATTTTATGATATTTTTTATAATAATCCAGCGACTGCTGGTAATTCTGCAAATTACTATGAACATTCGATAAGTTGTAATATGCTTCCTCAAGAATGCGGAAATAGTCGTTAGGCTCTGCTATTTTGACCGCTTGCTCCAGCAATGTTATTGCTGTATTGTTTTCATTAGTCATAAAATACACATTTCCTAAATTTGTGCTGGCAGCAGCAATGCCCCATTGATTGTCAATTTCTTCCCATTTTTCCAGTGCCATCTTTAGGTATTCCAGTGCTTTGGTATATTGCTTTTTGCTTTTGTATAAAGATCCAAGATTTGTATAAATACCGGCAACACCAAGGTGGTCGTTGAGTTGTTTTTTTAAGTCCAGTGATTTGTCGAAAAAATAAATGGCGCTGTCCAGATTATCTGTTTGTTTATAAACAGCCCCCATATTTAACGATACTTTGCTTAATCCTCTTAAATCTGTGTTGTTCTCCTTTTTTATATCGTATGACTTTTGGTAGTAGGCTAGCGCTTTGTCATAATTTTCCAGACGAAAATAGGCAGTGCCAATGCTGGTATATGTTTTGCTAATACTTAATGGGTCAGCATTGTATTTTCTCTTCATTTCCAATGCTTTTATAAAGTTTTCTACCGCTAATTCATAATTCCCGGAATTAACATATAATACCCCGATATTCGAGATAATCATTGCCATATCCTTATATTCATTTGCTTTTTCCTTGCATTTGTATGCTTCTTTGTAATAATACAGTGCACTGTCAATGATTTTTTGTTTTTCAAAGTAAATAGCATAATTGTTGTATACTAATCCTTCATAATCAGGGTCTAGACCTTTTTTTGTCAGGGGCAGCGCCTTGTTATAATATACTTTCGCTTTTGGAAAATCACTGATATCCCTGTAAAGGGATGCCATATTTACATAAGCACTGGCTCTTTTATTTAAATCTGAGCGTTCCAGGCTGAAATCTATAGCCTCCTGTGCTGATTCAAATGCTTTGTCGATGTCAAATTTGTTGTAAACGTAACTTAAATGAATTAAACTGTTAAAAATTTCATCATCCGAGCTGGACGATGAAATAACCGTATTTAAACTATCAATTAGGTGCTGGTGTTTTTCAGCTTTAACAGACTGGCCGCTAGCTATTAAAAAAAATAAGCATAGCGAAGAGATTACTTTTAATGCCTTCATAAGGTGAGATTTTGACTGCTACTAATATTTTCAAAATTACTAAAATAGTTTTAATATTGTACAAAAGTTTAATAAATATTTATGATTTGATGGAAAAAATTATTATTGCTGATAGCGGATCAACCAAAACGGACTGGAAAATTATATCACTTCAGAAGCATGTGGACTGGATGAATGTTGAGACATCGGGTGTTAATCCTTATTTTATGACTTCGGACGATATAGTACAAATGCTTACGAACGAGTGGAGCAATAAGGAGCTATTGGCTGGTGTTGAAAAGATATATTTTTATGGAGCCGGGTGTTCCAGTCCCGCAAAATGCGATATTGTCCGGGATGGACTTCAGCCGTTTTTTTCAAATATCCAAATCTATGTGCACCACGACCTTCTTGCCGCTGCACGTGCTTTATTTGCTTTTGATAACGGAATAGCCGGGATTCTTGGGACTGGCTCTAACTCCTGTCTGTATCAAAACCATAAAATTCAACAAGAATTTTTTTCCCTGGGATATTTCTTTGGCGATTACGGAAGTGGTGCTCATATTGGGAAAAGTATTGTCAGTGCCTATTTACAGCATCGGATGCCCGATGACTTAGCCAGACGCTTTGACGAGATGTATCAGCTATCAAAGGAGCAAATCCTGGATCGTGTCTATAATCAACCAAACCCTAATCGTTTCTTAGCCGGTTTTGCCAGGTTTGCCTCTGATAATTTTGAGTATGCCTTTCTTCACCAAATAGTCCTGAATTGTTTCCGCGATTATTTTGATCATGAAGTGTCTCGATATCCTGATTATATGGATTATCCGCTGAGGTTTGTGGGCTCCATTGCCCATTATTTTCAGGAAACACTCGAAAGCGTTGCACGCGAATACCATACCGCTGTGGATGCTGTTATCAAAAACCCTGCTGATGATTTGGTGCGATTCCATATCCAACTTGAAGAAAAACAATAATCTATTCTTTGATTATTCTTTGATTGTATAATTCCTGGCTGGATTTTAACTGAATAAAATATACCCCGGGTTTTAAATTCCCCATATGCAGTTGATACTGCATTGATTTGTGGATTGCCTTCTTTTTGTGTAAGACACGCTGTCCGTGTATGTTTAGGATTGTAATTTCGTATTGGTCATTAATAAAATGTTTGTTTGTGCTGATGAAAATATGGTCGGTGGCCGGATTTGGATAAATGCGCAGGTTCTGTTTTTTATTTAATGAATTAATGTCTAAGTAGGCCGATGCAGTTAAAAATACAGAATCCGTATTGAGAGAGGAAGAAATAGTTGTATATCCCGTATAGTCACCGCTATATGTTAGTGATATGTAAAACCGGTAAGCAATGGTGTCTAGTGATAAAACATAGGGGGGGAGGCTGTCAATGCCATAATAGTTGGGTGGAAAAGCAATATCCTGCAAAAAGATAGTGTCAGGGCTTAGGTTTGTAATATGTATGCTGTCTTCTATCCCTTTTACAGTATAAAAATCACCTAAATCGATAGTATCTTGAATAATTTTCATGCCACCATTAAAAAATGAAATATCATCAATTGCTTTGTCATCCGTATAGCTGTTCGTTCTTTTGGACCGAAAGCGAAAGCGGACATCTTTTCCTTTTAGTGATGAAATGTTTGCTGTAATCTTTTTCCAGGCTTCTGTTTGGGAATGCTGTTGCTGGCCACCAAAGCTAAAAATATCTTTATACCATTGCTGTCCGTCGAATACATCCAGGTGGATAGTGTCAATGCCAGAGCCATAGAGGTGTGAGTATAGCCTGACAAAGCTCTGTTCTTGTGCAGGAATAGAGATGCAGGGGGTGTATAAATAGGCTTCTTCACCTTCACTCACGTAGGAGGCTTCGGTGTAGACATATATGCCGGATGTTGTTCCTGTGGTATGATCAAATACCGGGCCGGTAGCTGATGATGCTGTGCCGCCCTGATTTACCATCCACTGATAATCGTCTGTTTTGTCTGTATGCCAGTTGTTGTAAAAAGTGCCCGGATTACCGGGATAGAAAGTCTCAAAATCTTCTGTCAGTGGCAGCGGTTGATTCTCATCGATGACGATGCTGTAATATTCCACCAGGGAGTCGGTGCCATAGGGATTTGTTACCTTGAGAATGACATTGTAGTTTCCGGCGGTATCATAAGTGACTACCGGACTTTCAAGTGTGGAAAATCCTGGTGTCCCTCCGGGAAAATACCATTCCCGGGAGCTCACTCCACAACATGATTTATCCTCAAACTGTATGCTGTGTCCAACACAAGCATAATTAGTATTCAATTTAATATTGGCCTGTGGGGACTGGTCGTATTCCATAATGGCGATATCATCCAGGGCAATATCTCCTTTGTATCCGTTGCCCCTGATGGCTCTGAATCGTATCTTTATGCATTCGCCACTATAATTACCAAGGTCGACATAAGCTTGTTTCCAGGCTTTATTGTATCCTGTTTGTTGTTGGCCGGAAATACTTTCTATTGTTTGCCAGTTTCCTCCTCCGGTGGAAATATCAATATGCAATACGTTGATATGGGCTCCAAACATGTGATACCAAAATGATAAGGCTGGTGTTGTCAGGGTGTTTATGTTTAGGGCGGGAGATGTCAGAATTGCTGTGTCATTGGCATTTCCACTGCTAGCTTCGGTGTAGAAGAAATGCCCCTGGCTGGTTCCTGATGTGTGGTCAACTATAGGGCCGGTGGTAAATGAGGGTGTGCTATCCTGATGAATATGCCATGAATATGTGGAGTTCCCACGTGCTTGCCATACTGTGTCTGACAGGCCAAAGCCTGCGAATTGTTCCGCATTCTCTGTTATTGGTGCAGGCAGCGAAGGGTAAACATAGATGCTGTTTTGTGTGATGATCGAATCTGAACCAAAGGCATTGGATACGTTTAATTGAACGTCATAGTATCCCGTATCGCTAAAGGCTACCTGAACCTGTTTGGAATGTGAATTTCCGCTTATGTAATTTACTGTAGGCGGATCAAAACTCCAGCTTCTGGTTGTTGGACTGTAGAGAGAGATGTCATATAAAAACGTTTGTGCCTTAAAGCAGCTTATGCTGGTATCCATTATATTATATTGAGCGACAGGCGTATAAGTGCAGCCGGCTACCGGAATTCTGCTGATATAGGGCTGCATTCCTTCCTTGCTGATTGTTAGCGTAGCATAGGGTTTTATGTTGGTGATATTGCTGAAACTCAAGGTTCCGGTTCCGTTGCCTGACAATTGAATCTTGTCAAGCAGTACTCCGTTCTGTAGCAGTGTAACTTGTGCATTAGGAGCATTGGATGATAAAACAGCTAAGGAAGTAGAATCGCAAAAAAGAGTGTCCTGATGTGTGGCTGTGACAGGGGTGGGTTGTGCTGTCCAAATCTGCATGGCGGGGTCTCCGTGATAATGCATGAGCTCATGCGTTGCCTTGCTGTCGTTCCATGTTTGTATCATGCGTAGCAAGCCATGGTTTACGACATGCCCCATTTGTCGGATATTCCCATGTGGATTCACTAGCGGGTTTGATACTCCTCCGCTGCCAAAATCGGGGATTAATCCGGGGTTGGCCCAAATAGCATCAAATAATCCAATGGTGAAGCCGTCATTTGAGCCGCTGTAACTAGTGTTAGAAGCAGCAACAACGCCTACAGCTCCACCCTGGCTCTTGCGCAATAGCTTTTCGGCAAAGCATTCATCTTTAATGAAATTCCCTGATGAACAGTTGATGCTGAATACCACAGGTAGTTGCCCTGCATTTGTTAAAAACGGAATGTCTGATGAAGAAAAATCCGGCTCCGACCAGCCCCCGGAATATCCGTGATCGCGGTGCAGTACATAGAATTTGCCGTTATTGATTTCTTGAATAACATCATCCCCGTCGCCATCCCAGGCGTAACCATTCGACCTGAGTAAAACCGGAGGGATTGCCTGTCCGTCGCTATAGTAACCATCGTTGAAGTGCGTAGGCGTTACATAAGGGTCGGTGTAATACACCCTGTTGATGTTATAGTTTAAAGTGTTGAGATAACTCAATACTTCTTCACTGCTATGAACAAAGCGGCGGCTGGCGTAGCCGGATGTGTCATCATCCTGAAAGTAGGCGCAGTTTAGCCCATGCTCGTAAAACGAGGCAGAGGATGGCGGTGACGATTCGTATTCTATGATTTTTTGAATGGTGGAAATTGCTTCGGCGCTGCTGCTGACAGATATTCTGCCATGAGCCATATCCGGATAATAATCCACCCCGCCACTTACACTGTCCATACATGCATAATATAAATCACTGTAACGGTTGCCTGCACTGTATACTAACTCGGCCGGTACAAATTCATGATCGCCCAGGATAACAAAATAGTCCGGATAAATTGCAGCATTGTGATAAAAATAATGAATCGAATCCTTTACCTCTGAACTATGCCAATTACTTTTTTTGATTATTTTCACCTGATGCCCTAGCTGTTGTTTCCAATGGGCTAAGCTATCAGCAGCCATAACAAAGTCGGAGTGGGTGATGATCAGATAGTCCTCAGTGTTTGTTTTGGTTTGACTTTTTTTTTGCCCGATTTCTTTGTTAATAGACGAGGCATTTAAGAATTTTGATGGCAGTGTGTGTAAATAATCATCACTATAGCGTTGGATGTTTTTAAAATAATTGCTGGCACCGGGATAATGGATGGTGTAAGATATTTTCCTGTAGACAATAAGTCGTTGTTTTGCAGGGTTATATTGAAAAGGGGAAATTTGAACTACAGCCGTTCTTAAATTTCTTATCTTTTGATTTTGATTGAGGCTAACGAGCTTTATCGGGTATTCAGTGTTTTGACTATAAAACTTTTTATCTATGACAAAATCAGGCTCAGTAGAATTATCTTCATCTGAGATTTTATCGGCATGCGGAGGCTGTGTAGGCAGGATGTTCATATGATAGAATGTGTCCGGGTCAGATTTATTAACGTGAATTTCTGCTTTAACCCCTTCGGGTATCAAAACCAAATCACGATGTGCTGGAAGAGCAGGCTTTCCTTCTGTAGGCAAAAAGCTAAAATCACGTATCCTTAATGCATGAAATGTTGTGTTTTCAATTGTTTGTGTTGTGATTGAAAAATTTTCTATGTCATAGGTGACGTCCAAACCGGATAGACCACGGTCTGTTATCTTTCTGTTTACATCCTTGTCATTACCAGCCTGGCTAAAAGCTAAAAATGGCAGCAGTAGTAGGATGACGAAGAGTTTTGCTGAATGGATCATATTCTCAGGATATTTGATCGCAAGGTAATAATTTTTAATCAAATATCCTGAAAAAAGAACCATGGAATTATTCTAAAATTACTTTAGCCATGAATGTTTCGCTTTGCGTATGCAGGATTAGATAATAAGTGCCTGCCGCTAAATGATCCATAGCATAATGGAATTTTTTCTGATTTTCATTTACACTGGTGACATCAATGAGTTTTCCGGATTGATCGATAAGCTGAAGTGTTTTTTTGCCTTGTATGTCAACAGGGATATCGATATTGATAGCCTCGGTGGCCGGGTTTGGATATACTGATAAAGTGCTTAAGTCTAATTCTTCGATAGCTACTGTGTTGATTGTAACCGGTTTGCTTATTGAATCGGAGCCACAGGCATTTGTAGTTTTAAGTTGTACCTGATATGTTCCGTTAGCAGCGTATGTATGTGTTGGGTTTGGCATCGAAGAAAAGCTTCCGTCATCAAAATCCCAAAAGTGAGCAGTAGCATTCTGGCTGTTGTCTGAAAATTGGATTTCCGGATCGTTACTATTGTTAAAGGAGAAATCAGTTGATGGCTTTAAGGTGTCAGAGACAATAGCATCAACGGGAATCCGGTTTGAACGGCAGGCTGTTGCCTGCACTTCCCAGTCATAAAAATAGTAGTAATAGCCTGTAGGGTTGCTGCTGGCACTACTTTCTTTGATCGTTATCTTGTCACTGACAGTGTAAGGATAGTTTAAACCGGAATTATTACGGTATAAATCGGAATTTTCCGGCCCGCCTAATTCATAATCTGTACCTGGAGGGATATCGAAGCCTAAGCTTACCCGGTGTTCTCCTGCCGGAATATTAACCATTTTTGAGGCAACCGGATTGCCATTGTTATCACGTAAGATAATATTTCTGTTTCCTGATGAACCGGCATAAACCTTTACTGAGACTAGTTTGACTTGTTCATGGACATCAAAAACCAAATGGTGTTCATAGGGATGATCATAATATCCGCCACCACCGCTGTAATCAGCTTTAGCGCCAAATTCAGGAGTTTGATCAACAGCATAGTCGACATAATATGTTTTTGTAGTTGACAGGATAGGCGTAGTATAAGTTGTGCCAGTGTCCAGTACCAGGGTGGACTTGGGATCATCGAACCATCTCAGGTATCCGTTTCCGGCTGAGGGCGGGTTGGCTGATAATGTTAACGAGCCTGCCTTGCAGCGAATGTCTGCTTGTACACTGGGGTCGGAAGGCATATTGATCGTAACATAGTTATTCTTGACAATAGAATCAGGGCCGTTCATATTGGTTACCTTCAGTCTGACATCATAAGTTCCACTGGAGGTGTATTGATGTTTGGGGTGCTGTTGTGTGGACGTTATTCCATCACCAAAATCCCATTCCCAGATCGAGGGGCCGGCCAGTGACTGGTCGAAAAACTGAACCACGCCGGTACAACTGTTTGTGTCCGTGGCATGAAATTTTGCCGTTGGCAGGGTGTTTGGATAGCTGCACTGCCACTCAAGCTCAAAACCCGATTCTGTTACCATTTGGTCTGTTTCTTGCTTGATAGTCACAGCATTCGAGTTAACCTGGATGGCGCCATTCCCGGGTAGTGAGGTTCCGTCATATGCGCCTATTAAGGGCGCATTAGTGGAGGTGCCGTCATAGATCCGCAGGTAATCGTATCCCGATTCAAAATGAAAGGATGAAAAGGTAAGGGTTATATTGCTGGCACCTGTTGGCTCTATCGTAACAGAGCCGTCTGTGTTATTGGAGTAATTGGCAAATTCTCCTCCGTCGTCATAAAGCATTCCATTACATTTTGTGATGCTTCGCTGACCAGCTGGTGGAATCGTATATTTACAGATGGAATCAATGGAAAATGAAACCGAATCGGTGTCTGTTAAACCATTGGAAGTGCTAACAGTTAAATAGACCATTTTTGCTCCACCGGAAGCATAGCCTATGGTATGTGGCCCCTGCTGTGTGGAACTAACCGTGGAGGCACTTGTGCCAAAACTCCAGTTGTAGGAGGTGATATTGCCATAACTGTTTTCTGAAAACGTAATGCTGTCACCAACACAAAACATGGAGTTGCCCATGACGATTTTTGCTTTTGGACAGCCTCCGGTAATGTCTAATGTGTCTATATATGGAGCGTGGCCTGATTTTGATAAGGTCAGTATTGCGATATTGCCCGCTACAGGATTGAAATAGAGGGTGTCTGTAGTGCCGTGTAGAATATCTTTACCCATCAACTGACCGTCTACGGCAAGCGTTGCGGTTACGCTATCGGTATTGATGTTGGTTACCATGATGGCAGTGTCTGAAGAACAGGAGATAGAATCAGTATTGGTGGCAAGTATCGGATCTGGAAAATCGACTCTTATTTCCATAGCCGGGTCTCCGAAGTAATGGAATAATTCATGGGTGTATTGGCTGTTACCCCAGGTTGCGGTCATGTAGTTTAACGACTGATTTACCATATGTCCACCCTGGCGTATATCCCCATGTGGCGTTAGCGAAGGATTGGATATTCCGCCACTACCGGTAAAATTTGGTATAATTCCCGGATTGCTCCAAAGGGCATCAAAGAGGCCCAATGAAAGCGCATCATTGTATCCGCTATAGCTTACCTCTGCATGGCCAAAAACGCCAACTGCACCTCCGTTGGCTTTACGCAATAGTTTCTCTGTGAAGCTTTCAGGCTCCAAAAACTTTCCTGTTAAACAATTAATACTAAAAAAAACAGGAAGCTTATTTCCATTGGAAAAGCTGTTAATATCGTTGACATTAAAGGCAGGGTCGCCCCAGCCATGGGTGTAACCATGATCGCGATGGAACACGTAAAATGCCCCGTTGTTAACATGGTTGATGATGTCGTATTTGTCTCCGTCCCATGCGAAGTTCGGTTTTTTCAGATAGGATGGGAGAGGCTCACCATTGGAATAATAGGTATTGTTCCAATAGGTTGGATTAACACTGGAAGAAGCATGATACACCCGGTTGACAGTTTTGCCCTGGCTTACGGCATAAGTGCGTAACTCTTCGCTGGTTTGTGCAAAGCGACGTTCAGCATAACCACTGCCTGCATGCTGGAAATAGGCGCAGTTTAAGCCTGTCTGATAAAAGCTGCTGTCTTGTACAGGTGCTTTTTCATAATCTATGATCTTATCTACGATCATAGTGGCTTCTGTTATATTATCGGTAGAGATGCGGCCTCGCGCCATGTCTGCAACGTAATCCCCTGCACCTCCCATGCAGGAATAATAATGATCGGAAGCAAAGCTTGAGTTGTTCGTTGTTAAAACCTCTCCGGGTACGTCATCATGATCTCCGATAATGACAAAATAATCCGGATGCGGACTATAGTTGCTATAACGGGAATGAATGGCGTTTTTTACCTGGCCGCTGTTCCAAAAGTCTTGTGTGATGATTTCTGTATTATAGCCCAGCTGAGTCTTCCAGTCTGATAGTTTTTTAGCCGCAGTCTGAAATTCACTGCTCGTGATTATTAAATAGTTGGGCGTGGTGTTGAAGCTCTTCTGCTGTTGTTTGATGTGTTGACTGATTTGGGCTCCATTGAGAAAAAAATGCTCTGTAGCATGAGCAAAATCACTCGTATGTTTTTTCGCATCTGTAATCTTGTCGGGTGAACCAGTATATCGTACCGTAACAGATATTTCTTTTATCGCTTTTAGCTTCCTCTGAACAGGATTGTATTGAAATGGGACTAGCTGTATGGCTGCAATACGAATATCTCTTAAATCTTGAGTTAAGTCCAACTGATAGTGCTTTGCAGGGAAGAAATTGTCCGTCTGATAAAAGCTTGTGTCCATTGTAAAAGGTGGGTCTTCAGCTTGGTAATTATCCTGACGTGGCGGTTGGGAGGGCATCAGATAAAGATCCTCCTGTGAAGTGTAATACTGAATGTCATCGATAGAAACTGTGACTTTGCTCCCTTTCGGTACACCAATATGATCTATATAGGCAGGAATATCTGGCTTTCCCGTTTCATGGAGAAATCCAAATCCTGGAATAATGAGTTTGTCAAATTCTGTTTGATTAATGCTTACCTTATGGGTTGTATATTCCGGAAAAACCCAGGTAATGGTAATGTCACCATTGGGGTTGATGGTCACTGATTTATCCGGTTCTTCCTGCCCCTGCTTGTTGTTAACCTGGGCCGTTGCTAAAAAAGGGACTATAAAAATGATCAATAAGAAATAAACTTTTTTCATCTGTCTAAATTTAATGTTCAATGTTCAATGTTCAATGTTCAAAGTTCAAAGTTCAATGTTCAAAGTTCAATGTTCAATGTTCAATGTTCAATGTTTAATGTTTAATGTTCAATGTTCAATGTTTAATGTTTAATGTTTAATGTTTAATGTTTAATGTTCAATGTTTAATGTTCCTTGTTCCTTGCTTGCCCCGTTAAATGCGACGATAGGAGTAGATTTAACGGGGTTCCTTGTTCGTTGTTCCTTGTT
>JBNJHE010000025.1:0-27715 GCA_051748205.1 Bacteroidota bacterium
AAATGGAGCGTTAAGAAAGAAAATCTGTTTGAGCTGGGTTTGGCGGGAGCCAAAACCAGCGAGTTATTTTCTTTTAGCGGAATTGAGCGTTCCGATAGATATCGGAATTTGCATTTTTATGTCGGCGGCGGCACTTTTGTTTACTTTTTTTGCTGTAGGAAAAAGTAAAAAGCAAAGAAAAAGGCCGGGGCTGTGACTTTTCCCGATCGGATGCTGCCTTTATTTTCGTCAAAAAATGGATAAAACGGAGCAAGCTGTGCCATTCATACCGGATTAAGTTTTACTATTCAAGCAGTTCCCTTGTTTTTTATATAAATTATTATTTGTAGTAAAATAATCAGGTTTGTGCTGACTAAGTTGATGTAAAAGATAATTGTTTTTGTGAGATTTATGAGTGAAAACAAATTATTAGTATCTTTGCAGTCAGGTTTAAACTGACCCCATTGCTATGAGGTATAAATACATATCAAAACAATCGAATGAGCTTTTGTCATATTTTAATGATCAGGACAAAAAGTGTTTTACCTATTCAGAAGCTAAAAAAGCCCTGCCTTTTTCCAAAGAAGGAGCAGTTAAACAATTGCTGAGTGATATGACAAAACGAGGGCTTTTAATGCGTTTAAAGAAGGGGCTGTATTATGTTATTCCTTACGAACAAGATGCGGAATCGTTTATGCCGGATTGGCATTTAATTGCGGAATGTTTAGTGAATGATGCTGAGCATTATATTGGTTATTATTCGGCTTTACAAATTCATGATCTCATCGTACAGCCATCATTGAAAGAGCAAATTGTTGTTTCACAACAAATAAGACCTTCCTCTATAAAAATTAAGGATGTTCCGTTTCAATTTATCTATCACAATAAAAATCATTTCTTCGGATCAAAAAAAATGTGGATTGATCGTTTTCATAAAGTGACATGTTCCGACCTGGAGAAAACATTTATTGATTGTCTGTTTAAACCAGATTACTCAGGTGGAATTGTTGAAATGGCAAGAGCCTTATACGTTTCAAAAGAGAAAATTAAATTCAACAAGCTATTTGAATATGCAGAGAAATTTAATTCACAATCTGTGTTAAAACGACTTGGTTTTCTGTTAGATACACTTGAAATTGAAACTGAAATAATCGA
Source organism: Bacteroidota bacterium (assembly GCA_051748205.1). Taxonomy (GTDB): domain Bacteria; phylum Bacteroidota; class Bacteroidia; order Bacteroidales; family PWNQ01; genus PWNQ01. The sequence goes on from JBNJHE010000025.1 coordinate 1,135, forward strand.
TAAGCTCCAGGAATTGAAAACGGAGTCTTATGTTTTACTGGATACAGAATTACCGAAAACAGGTAAAATGCTTAGCCGATGGAGCATACAGCAAAATATAGAAACAGAAACTATTAAGTCTGCAGTTAGCACATGATTAAACCCGGGGAAATACAACAAAAAGCTCGTGCTGTTGGTGTACGTGACCAGCAAATAGAGAAAGATTATATTTTATCATGGATACTATTTGGCATAGCTCAACATGAATTTTTATCCAAAGCAATTGTATTCAAGGGTGGCACGTCTTTAAAAAAGATATATTTTAATGATTACAGGTTCTCTGAAGACCTTGATTTTACATTATTGGAAGACACAATTACAAATGAGCAGATTTTTGAGTGGTTTTCTGAATTCTTTGAAATTATTCAGGAGGAAGCCAATATTCCGCTGAAATTAACAGATAACAACGAACATGAAGATGGCGGAGTTAATTTTTACATAAGCTATGTTGGTCCACTTGGGGGACTGGGAGCAAATAAAAAAGTAAAAGTTGATATTTCCCGAACTGAACGATTAGAATTTGAACCCGTTTTTAACGATGTTTTTTTAAGCTATTCAGATATGCAAGAACACCGACTCCTTTGTTATTCTTTAGAAGAAACGTTAATCGAGAAAATGCGTTCAATCATGCAACGGATGCAAGCACGTGATTTCTATGACGTTTGGTATTTGCTTGAAATACATGGAATGGATGTTGATTTTTACAGCAAGGAATTCAGATTAAAATGTGAAAGTAAAGGCATAGAAGCCTCACATTTTTTTGCCAAATTAGAACAACGCCTGCCCCAATACAGAGGACGTTGGCAAAAATCAATGCAGGAACAAATACATGATTTGCCACAATTTGATCAAGTTGAAAGAGAATTACAGAGGCATTTTAGAAAACTAAATCTATAAAGTGAATAATTGATGTTATAAAATATTGCTACATACCTACATGCTCCTAAATCTTCATCAAGCTATTAAAATCCGGCTTGTTGAAAGTTGTATGGAATTCAAATTCAGTGTTTTTGTGCGGTAAGGGGTTCGACATTTGTCCTTTACGGTCTACCGAAAACAGTTGGGAGCAAGAGTAGTGAGCAATAGCTTGTACTCTTGCTCCTTTTTTTGTTTTGTTTTCATTAGTTTCCCGGCTTTTTATTTTTAGCCACGAATGGCTCGAATGAGCTCGAATGGATTTGGGCAAGGTACGGATATCATGTTTTAGCCCCGAATATATCTGACATAATTATCAATAGAATCCATGCCCCCACCCGCATACAGAAAAATGCGTTAAGAAATTCGTGAAAATGGAGCGTTAAGAAAGAAAATATGTTTGAGTTCAGGTTTAAATGATGTTCTGTCATGGCTTAGTTCTTAACCTTAATTATTTTAAAAGGTGTTCAGGAACTCACGTTGTTGGCTTGCATGCCCCGATAAATACAAGGATCCCAAATATTTTGGACAAACACCTGGGTTAAAAAAAATGTGTACTTTTATCCATGTTTGTAATTTTGAGTGCAGTCTAAAAAGCCTTAAGACTCCTAAATCCCTTGAAGGGGCTTTTTCAAACTGCGATTTTTAGCGTTATCCCTTTAGGGCTTAGGGGTAAAAACAATAAAAATCAGCAGTTTGAAGGCTTTTTAGACCGGCTTCAATTTTAGTTGTGAAAAACCAAAATTACAAAAAAGACTTGGGATGAATTTCGGGTTTCCCTTATCTTAATTTTTTGTTGGACAATCGTGCTAAAAATTTTAAACATATGAAGTTAATATCAATACAACCTGAGCGATGGCTTATGGATGGAGGTGCCGTTTTTGGTGTAGTTCCCAAGGCTATTTGGCAAAAGTTATATGCAGAAGACCGGGATAATCTACTGCCTATGGTCTCTCGTTGCTTACTGATTGATTGGGGGGAGCGGAAAATTTTGATTGACACAGGTATGGGTAGAAAGCAAAGTCAGAAATATTATCAGTATAAATACCTGGATCAGGAGCGTAATATAAAGTCGGAGTTGGAAAGAAATGGCTATGATGCCGGGCAGATCACAGATGTTATTTTAACCCATCTGCATGATGATCATGCCGGCGGTGTTACTTATTACGACAATAATCAGAAGCTTAGATTGCAGTTTCCCAATGCGACACATTATGTGAGTCGCGAGCAGTATGCATGGGCTCTTGACCCTAACCCACGAGAGAAGGCAGCCTATTTTGATGAAAATATTGTCCCTGTTATGCAGGCCAATAAATTGCATTTACTGGAGCGTAACGAAGCATTTCCTGTACCTTTTATCGATTTGTTGTATGTGGATGGACATACCCGGGGCCAAATCATTCCGCTTATACATCATCCAAATGCAAGCTTGGTTTTTGTGGCTGATTTTATTCCGACAACAGCTCATATTCCTGTTCCTTATGTTGCAGCTGTTGATATTGAGCCCTTGAAAACACTTAAAGAGAAACAGGCTTTTTTAAACGAGGCTTTTCAAAAAAAATATATGTTCTTTTTTGAGCATGATAACTATACTGAAATCTGTAGTTTAAAACAAACCGCTAAAGGGATAAGAGCCGATCAGTCATTACGCTTAAACCAGAGTTTTGCAGATTAAGCTTGTGGTTATTGAATATTTGCTATTTTTGCTATCAGCAAAAGCAATAATCAGATGATTACAAATGACGACATACAAGCCCTAAACCAGGGCTTTGCCAATAAAGCACCGGAAGATATTTTAACCTATATATTAAAGGAATTTGCCGGTGAGATAGTTTTCTCTACAAGTTTACAAGCCGAGGATCAGGTTATTACAGACATGATATGCCGGCTTAATAAGGATGCTGTCAACTTCGTTACCCTGGATACCGGACGTTTGTTTGAAGAAACATACGATATCCTGCATCGCACCAATATGCGTTATAAAATCAATATCAGGGCACTCTTCCCGGATCGCGAGCAGGTAGAAAAGATGACATCAGAAAAGGGTATTAATCTCTTTTACGAAAGTGTGGAAAACAGAAAATTATGTTGCCATATTCGGAAGACCATACCGTTGATGCGTGCCCTGCGTGGATACAAAATCTGGATCACCGGACTAAGACGTACCCAGTCAATTACCAGACATGACCTGCAAATTGTAGAATGGGACAAGACCCACGAAATTGTGAAAGTTAATCCGTTGGCCAACCTGAATTTTGAGGATCTTTGGGCTTATATACGCCAAAATAATGTGCCTTACCATAAACTTCATGATCAGGGATATCCCAGTATTGGATGCGAACCTTGCTCGCGGGCTGTGGCCGACGGCGAAGATATTCGTGCCGGAAGATGGTGGTGGGAATCACCTGACAATAAGGAATGCGGCCTCCATACCGAAAAATAATTTTTTTTCGCTTTTATATGTCGGTCTAAAAACGGCAAACTTGATTTTGTGTGGCTTTATTTGCCTGAAAATTAATGGGTGAAGCCGATGAAAATTAGCTGTCTTTCGCGAAGGGGTATAACTTTTTTTAGCGGATGTGATATTTTTCTTTTTTTTTAGACCGGACGTATTTATTTTTTTTTATACATTTGTTTTTATTTTATATTAACATTTTATGAGTATCATTTAGCCTTGCTTTTGGTGGATATTCATAAAGCAAAAGAATAAGCAATGAATAAAGCTTTACTATTGAGTTGTTTTTTTCTGATTTTTCAGATTTCCCTCAGCTGGTCTCAGGGCGTAGAGTATGAGGTTGTTAAGTCAAAAGGTGATTTGCCTGAAGATTTTTTGACCTTAAGTGATGAAAATTTTAGCAGAGCTGCTGCCAGGCATATACAAAAGTCTGATAGGCGGAAAACAACACGGTATAAGGAAACATTTTTAACAAAAAGCAATTGGTTTATCAACCGGATGCTTCGTTCTGGATCTGTTATGTTCAATGACAGTATCAGTGAATATGTAAAAGATGTTGCCGATATTGTTTTGGCTGACTATCCGCATATCAGGGATGAATTGCGTTTTTACACAGCCCGTCACTCTTCGGTGAATGCTTTTTCCACCGATGCAGGCGTAATCATTTTTAATACGGGCTTAATTGCACAGCTCGAAAATGAGGCTCAGCTTGCTTTTGTTATTGCGCACGAAGTGGTCCATTTTTATAAAAAGCATGGTATCACCGGATATCTGGAAGAAAGAATGGTAGCTGATGAATACTCAAATTTGGATAACTGGACCATAGAGCAACATTTGTATCTTGCTAAAAATCATCGTTCCAGGGAAATGGAGACGGAGGCTGATAAGATGGGGTTTGAAAAATTCTTTAAAACAACAGCTTACGATCAGAATGCAGCTCTTGGTGTTATGGACGTGTTGCAATATGCTTATCTGCCTTTCAATGATATACCATTTTCTCACTCTTTTTTGACCAACAGGTACTTCTCTTTTCCCGATGAATATCTGCTGGAAGAGTTAAATGCGATTTCTACGGGAGATGATTATGACGATGATCTGAGTACACACCCCAGTGTGAGAAAACGTAGGGAGGAATTAAAAGACCTTATACGTCTTGAAAATCAAAAGCAAGGGGAGCGGTTTATCATTTCCCATGACCGGTTTATGCGTATACGCAAATTAGCCCGATATGAAACTGTCCGCCAGCATATGTTAAATAAAGATTATCCGCGCGCTGTTTATGATGCTTATGTTATGATGCAGGATAACCCCAATGATCCTTTCTTACAACGGGTAGTTGCAGGCGCATTATATGGATTAAGTTTATATAAATCGAAAGACTCTGATCGTACTGTGGTTGCAGATTATGACGATATTGAAGGAAAATCGCAACAGGTGTATTATCTGATGGACGAGATGAGTGATGAATGGGCCAGTGTGGTTGCTTTGCAATATGCATGGAGACTTCATAAACGCTTTCCCGGGGATCGCTATTATCAAGCCATTACAACGGAATTGTTTCGGAATATGGTGAAAGAAGAAAAGCTGCATCCCGATGGATTCTATGCTTTAACGAAGGATTCGTTGCTTAGCCAAACGGATACAGCGAGTGTTGATACAACGAAAAGCCTGTCGAAATATGACCGGATACGCGAAAACAGTTTGAAGTCACAGCTTACACGCGGTGAAGAAGAGTACCGCTTTGCCTTTGTCGATATGTTGCATGATCCGGATTTTGTTGAGGCTTTTCGCGATGCCGAAGACTTTGTGAAAGAACAGGATGAAAAAGAAGAAATAGGTTATGATGCCATACAGAAAAAGCTGGAAGAAGAAAAGCAAACCGCTATTGCCGAAAGAAGCGGGTATAAAATCGGAGTTAATAAGGTGTTTTTGGTGGACCCGCTCTTTTTGAGTGTTAATGAAAAAAAGGAGGAGGTTATTCAGTATTTTCAAACAGAGGATCGCAAAATTGAAATGAGCAGAACAGTGAAACAAATGGGTGACGATTTAAACATGACTGTGGAAATGATGGACCCCTGGTTGCTGACCGTTGGCGATGTGGAAAAATACAATGATATTGTGCTGCTTAAAGACTGGATGAACGAATACTTTAACCATGGAGATTTTAAAATTATTCCATTTGCCTCTAAAGATATTTACCCTATCATGGAAGAGTATGATATTCAGCATTTAAATTGGATGGGCGCTATAACAGGTCGTGTTAAAGACAATGCTTCTGTTTGGCGGGGCTGTTTGTATTTGTATGTGGGATTGGTGCCTCTGGCTGTGTATGAATGGGCGAAACCCAGCTATCAAATGATCTTTGTCAGTACCCTTGTTGACCTGGAAGAGGCGCAGGCCCGTTTCTCATACCGCTATGCTATCGATAAGCGGGGAGGTAAATTTCGCTTGCAAAACCGAATCTATGATATTTTAAATCAAATTAATACGGAAGAATAAATTTGTTTTTTTAACCAGTTATTCATCGCTAACTTTTATTTGTTATGCTTAAATCTGATTTTTCGCTTGCGGCAATGATTAATCGCTATAGTACCAAAGCGATAGTATTGTCGTTGTTTATTTTCCTGACTTGCTCCTCGCTACAGGCTCAGGTCTCTGGTAGTAACGGTAATCGCATGATTGCTTCCTTTGGTTTGACCCCTGATGTTTTGGGGTGGGTTTTTCCGGATAACTCATATACCACTGGAACGAAACTGGAGTTCGATTATGTGGTTTTCCGCAGTAGCTCGTTTGGTTTGTTGGTTGATATTGATAAACTAGACCAAGCTTACGAAAATGTTCTCCTTGATGTATATGATGATGATTTTCAGTATGGAGCTAAAAGTAGTGATAAATCGTTTCAGATAAAGCCGGTTTTGTTTGAACTGCATTACAAGCATTATCCCAATGGACAGATTGCACCTATGGGGAGCTATGTGAAATATTCAGTTGGTGTTTTATCTGTCGGACATGATTTTCTCCTTTCCGACTATCAATCGACGCTGTATCCTATAGACAACGATCCTGTTGAGGATGTTGAAATCCCGCTTGAGTCTCGCTATTCTTCTGCATTTTTTGGAATTGGTTTTGGAGAATCTTATCCTGTTTATGAGAATCTCTATTTAGATATCGGAGCTGACATAAGGGTTTTTTTGAGTAAGAATTCATTATTTAAAGAGATTGCAGATGAGCCGGTTGCTGAGGATGTTGAGAGCCTTGCTGAATACAAAATTCTTTCACCTGCGATTCTTAATAAGACATTAAATATAAGCATATCCTTACGTTATGCTTTTTAGTCTGTCAAAGAGTTTTTTGTGCTGAAAGGCCAGCAAAGAAATTATGACTGTTATGATGACAATAGTCATAGATCGTTCTTTATCCTATTTTACTGAGGGTTTAGCTTGTTGTTCTGTATCCAGGTGTTGCTGTTCACGAAAGTCAATTTCTGATCCCATTACGCTGTGCGGGATCAAATATACAATTAATAAAACAATAGAAGCAATCAGCGCCCAGCCTTTCTTCTGTCTGTTTCGGTATTGGATAATAAAGGCGATGAACCAGAAAATAAAAGCGATTAGCGTTTTGTTGTCGGTCAGGTCATTGCTTACCGGCCAGCCGGTCCAGTAGTCGCCAAAAGCATAATGCTGAATGATAGGGCCTAATATTAGGCCGCCAGGTATTAGAGCTGCCAGTGTCAGAATGGTATACAGATATGTGCCCTGCCCTTTAAAAATAGCTTCCAGCCCGGCCCGGATACTGAAAAACATGGCTAAAAACATCAGAATAATATGTGGAACCAGAACCCGCTCTGGTACCGCTCCTTTAAATCTGATGATGACCGGTTCTGCCTCTATCGCTCTAAGCTCATTATTGCTCTCCAGTAATATATTGTATTGTACCTTACCCGCCGGAGGCTGATGCGGAATCATGGCTATAAGGGTATCGCCTCGCCTTTGCATGCTTATGGTATCCCAATGGTCATGGCTTTTATAGCGCCGGAAAGCCATGTATCCTTTGATGTCAGCGTCTTCTGGTGTGTGTATGAAAACAGGGGCATCTCCATTCCCACCAAAGGTCCTTATGAGTTCGTAGTCAATGCTCTCATTAGCAATGGTGATGTCTCCCGAAACAGGATAGGTCGGACCAGTTAAACGCTGATAAGTTGCTAAACTGATGGTTAATAGAAATGCTAAAACCCATAATACTATCGATCGGTTTAATTTGTTTTGCCTTGCCATCGTATCTTTTGGTTAAATGTCTTTACTTTTCTCTCTCTTTTTTGCTAGCGTATACCTGGGCACACTATTAGGGGTTACTTTGCAAACAAGCTGAAAAAATATTGGTATTCAGCCTTATGCGACTCAAATGGAATATATTGTTAAGCATGTTGATGAACCGGGCCATAGGCGGATCATGGCGAGCTCCCCCGAATAATTTACGGGGACCATTCAAATCAAAATTATAAACAGATGACATCTCATCGAGTTTTTTCTTTTGCCAGGCAAAAATAAATAGATTTTTTTAAAGTGATGAGGCCGGTCTAAAAAGCCTTTAAACTGCTGGTTTTTATCGATTTTACTACTAAGCCTTAAAGGGAGAACGCTAAAAATCAGCAGTTTGAAAAAGTCCCCTTCAGGGGATTTAGGGGTCTTAAGGCTTTTTGAACTGCATTCAGTGATTAAAAGGCTGTTTGTCTTTCCAATCGCTTTGATGACTTTCTGTCGAAATGTAAAAGAAAACTCAGGTTTATACGATGAGGAGAAACTGTGTTTTGGTGCAGATCCATGTATTCGTAGTTTAGAGATATTCCGCCAATTGGTCCGGGTCGCCAGTATATCCCGATTCTTGGCGCTATACCAAAGTCATCATCCGGTTTGTCGTTAACGCCTCTATAGCGTCCCCAGGTATAGTAGGTTTTTATCCCTGCCATTAAAGCCCATTTATTCTGCTGTGTTTTAGAAAGATTGAATAATTTATCTATGTTTAGCGGCATCAGATATCGTCTTTCCCAATATTGATGAAAAAGATCGGGCTTTTGTTCTGTTAAGACCCTTTTAGCAAAATATCGCAAGGAAAACCCCATGCTGATATTGATATTGCTTTTTATTTCATGATAGCCAAAGTGCGTGCCAAACAAAGCGTCATCAGTGTTCATATTGATGCTGTAGCTGAGGAGTATAAGGTCGAAGTTTGGAGTCATATTTTGGGTGGCCCCGTGCTTTTTCAATAAGTCAACCATAGCCTGTGAGCTATACCTTTGGGCTAAAGTCAGGATGGTATTTTTATTGTTTATTTGATGATTTACATTGGCGCCATGTTGGATAAGACTGTCTGCAGTAGCCATATGGTCATATACGACAGCCAGGGATAATGCTGTTTCATTATGAATGTTTGTTTTGGAAACATCAGCACCATTGTTGATCAAGATAAGAGACAAGGTATCCATGCCATTTTGAGCAGCAAGCATCAGTGGGGTGTAGCCTTCCGAATTGGAGAGGTTGGCTTTTGCGCCTTTGCGTATAAGTAGTTCAGCTACAGATGGTTGTCCTGCATTTATGGCATTCATCAATGGTGTGACATCATACCGTGCCCGGGCATCAGGTAGCGCTCCATAATAGAGTAGCATATCCACTAAAAAGTAGTGCCCGTAAGTGCTGGCGTAGTGCAAAGCAGTGCGGTTATTTTTGCCGCGCTGGTTAACGTCTCCGCCGTAGCGAATGATTTCTTCTACCACATCCATGTAGCCCAGGGCTGTGGCACGGATCATGGCTGGCTCGTCATTCCGTGGAATGATTTCCGGGTCCGCTCCGTTGTGCAAAAGAATTTTGACAATATCAGTATTTCCTTGCTGGGCAGCATATATCAAGGGTGTTTCGCTGCTGTAGTCATTCTTTGCATTTACGTCAGCACCCGCTTTTAACAAATATACAACCGAATCGATGTCCCCTTCCCAGGCGGCATCCATTAATGCATAATCCAGAGAGTCATTTTTTTCTGACTGTCCGAAGATGTGAATACTGACAAAAATCAGAATGAAAATCAATCCTAACCTTTGCATGGGTAAATTTTTTTGATAAAGATAGTATAAAATATTCTGATTAATCAATTTTTATGCCATAGATGCCCAACAAACCATGCTTTTTGATTGTTTCCTGCATGCTTTTAATTCATTATTTTTGTGTGCTAAAGAATAACCTTATGTTTGAAATTGATGAAAATACCAAATATTCTTTACGGCTGCTTGGCCGGGGAAGCCTTATTTTGGTCAGCCTGGCACTGATTTTGGCTATAATTGGCTATTATCAGAGCGATTCAAACAATGCCGGAACTATACCTGAAATGGCTGCTTCAGACTTTGTTGAGCTTGAAAAGAAGCAACTCTATGCCTTGGTTAAACAAAGAATTCTGATCACATCCGATGCAGATAGTTTTAATATTCAACAAACCAAAGTTCAGATATTTCCATCTGAAAGCGAGGTGATTATACAGGGTTTGTTGAAGGAGCCTGTTGGCCCGGGTGAGATAGAAAAAAAGCAGAAGATTGTATTATCAGGCACTTTTGTTGGATTTTCCGATGGAATTTACAGCATGAAAAACTGTGCGCTGAAATAGTGAAGCTTTTGCTTTTTTTATCTGTTTGTACTTCTACTTAAAGTGGACTGATTGTGTTATTACAAATTATAATTTCAGCCATAAAGGATCAGTTATAAACCGCGTTTTGACAATAACCTGGATACCTAAAACCTAGGATTTTCCAGGAATCTGCCAGAGGCCGTGTTGAAAATGCCAAAAGTTTAATGTCATAACATCAATGGTTCCTGGCGGGACAATACTGTTGGCTTTCTCTTTTAACTTCGTAAAGCTGCTTTTATATTTGTTGACACTCTTATCTTCAAGGAGTAACAGATATCCGGGCTTGAAAGTTAAAGCAAACCAGTTCGACTCAATAAGAATTGGTTTATCTGAAAATGTATTCAGAATCTCAGGTAGTTTCTTCAACAGCTGGTCTTGCATTCCGGCGATAAAAAAGCTGCGGTTGGCGCCAGCTTTCAGATATCGCCTGGAGTCTTTCTGATCTGCCGCTTTATGCTCATCAATAAGCAGGAACTCCCCATGGCCCGGGTACTGCTGTTGAAAGTGATCCCGGTCGTGGTAGGCTGCAACCTTGATGGCTACCGGTTGTTGATGCTGGAAATGATGAATGATCATCGTCATCAGTGTTGTTTTGCCGGCTTTGCGATGATTAGAGCCGATCACCAGGACATTTGGAAATGCATGCTTATTCATCATCATCCATTTCGCGTTCAAGTAATCTCCTTACTTGCTTTACATTGATGCGCTTAGCCATGATTTTCTTATCCTGGTCCAAAAGATAAATCGTTGGGGTAGATATCAGATCATACAAATTGTGGAAGCTGGTCCAGCTTTTGGCATCATAGACATTAATCCAGTCCAGCTCGTTATCGTTGATGTATTTTTTCATTTCTTCGGGCTCATTGCGATTGATGTTTACAGCGTAAACTTCGAGTCCCTGATCTTTCATGTCATGATAAAGCCGTTTGAGCTTGGGTGTTTGCCGCTGGCAATGTCCGCAATCAGTTTCGTAAAAATAAATCATCAGATATTTAGCATCAATGGAATGCAATGGTACTGGATTTAATGCAGTGTCCATCAGTAACATATTCGGGGCTTTGGCGCCAATAAGTAAGTTCCTTAACTTGTCAGCCCGGTCTTTGATGTTTTTTAATACTTTTTTACTCATCCATGGCGTTTTTTCGTCACTAAAGTAATTGTCTGCCATATAAACAAATACCTTATCCATGCCCATAATGTCCGATTGCTCAGCATTGTAAGTGATAAACCAGGTTAAATAGCGCGTCACTTCTTCGTTTCCTTTTGCTTTTGACAGCAACATATCTGCTGCTTTTATAATCGAATCAGGATCCTGCAACACTACGTTGTTAATGTAGTTACTTACTCTTTGATGAAGAACCGGAGTATGCAATAGACTCTCATCCGTTAAATCAAGATTGTCAAAATAATGCTTGACAAAATATTGGTATTGCCATTTTTGCTTTTCTTCTTCCGAAAGCTCTTCTGGTGCATCCGGGATCTCCGGGTCTTGTGAGGCTTTGTATATCTTTGCCATAAATGTCTCCGGATGCCTGGTGATGAAGTCCTCTTTGTAATTGTTGATCAGCTTTTGTAAGCTATCTGCCTTATGCTGTAACCGGCGTTTTTTTACAGTATCATTTGCTGCTAAATTTTTTATCTGATTTTGATACTGCATGAGCTGTTGGTTTTTGGGCGAAGAATACTTCAGGAAATCGTAAAAGAATGTATTTTCACTGGATCCTTTCACATTCATGTCCTCAACCATATTGTCGTAGCTTGTGGATAATTTAAATTTCTGATCGTCTGAAACTAAAAACTCAAAGTAATTTTTATCCTGACGCACGGCCAGATATATGCCTTGTGGCAGTGGTTTATCTCCTTTAAAAATAAATTTTCCATTTCCCTGGTTCTCAACGGTGTCTTTGATGTATTGCTTGTCAGCATTGTAATTGACCAGATACATGATGGTGTCGGGTGAGTTTTTTACTTCAACTTCAATGTGATGTCCCTGAGACCATGTTGACTGGAATGGGATGCTGAACAAAATTATGATAACAATTAAAAGATTCTTCATATGGTTATAATTTAGCTTTTTCAATGAATAAATGGAACATCCATTGCAATTGTGATCGTGGTGTTAGCACTAATTATGATGGATGTTTTATAATAAGTAAATATTTCAACAAGCGATAGCTGCTACCCTGGGAGCAGGAAAAAATGTCATAATATCTTCGTCGCACTTATTCAAAGAAACGGATAAAACGTGTTAAAGTTTAAAGAACGCAAATGAGTTATTCATCAGTTTTAACAATTTTTAAGGTTTAGATTTCCTGTCCTGGCAAGGTGTTGTCTTCTATCTTCGAAGCAAACAGAAGCTTATGCAGGGCAGCATGGACATTAACCAGACGATGTCCCCATCTGGATTCAAATAACCGGTGACATTCATAAACGGCATTTTGGCGTGCCATGCTGGTGTTTTGCTGGTACAAAACGAGGAAGTCTTTCAAGTCCTGATAGATATCGGCCAGGCCTTCGGCTATACTTGCCTGCTCTGCTTTTTTACCATAGATTTCGTCATTAACAACGATCCCATACAGGTCGTCATCGCCAAATTTTTCCTTAAACTGGCTGTAAATATTATCCCAGTTTTCTTCTGTAATGTAGTGTTCTGCTGTCATGTCATCTACTGCCGGGACATAAGGAATCAAGGCTCCTTTAATATAAAGCAGTGGCAAGACTTTTTGAAAATAGCCCAGGATGTCCGACTTGTCGTATTTCTCCAAACCTTCGGTGAATAGACAAAAGTCATTGGCTACGGTCATAAGATCAAGTACATGCGAGCCTTTTACTTTTTCTTCAATATCGGCCATAACTGTTGTTTTTTTTGCAAAGATAACAGCTTACGGCATTACCTGGTTTTAGGTTCAGGATTTTTTTATTCGCTTTTAGCCATTCATGTTTTTCTGTATTATCTTAAAAGCCCTGCCATAGAGCGAAGCGCAGAATAAAATTCGAAGCAGTAAAATCTTTTTTTGCGGAAAGTCGTTTAAAATGGGTTTAAAAAATGTATCTTTGTTGCAATCGAAGTAAAATCATACAATAAAAAAAATAGTAATGCTTATGAAGAGAAATGTTCTCATTATTGGAGCTGCTGGAAGAGATTTTCACAACTTCAACACCTATTTTCGTGGAAACGATAACTTTAACGTTGTAGCATTTACAGCTGCCCAGATTCCGGATATTGACGGCAGAAAATATCCTGCCGAGCTGGCTGGAGCATTATATCCGGAAGGAATTCCTATTTATGCAGAGGAAGACTTGCCCCGTTTGATTAAAGAAATGAAAGTGGATGACTGCGTGTTTTCATACAGTGATGTCACCTACCAGAAAGTGATGAGCGTGACATCGATTGTTAATGCTGCTGGTGCTAATATGATGCTATTGGGCGCAAAGGATACGATGGTGAAAAGTACGAAACCTGTTATTGCAGTAGGTGCTGTCCGTACCGGTTGTGGTAAAAGTCAAACTTCGCGCCGGGTGATTGAGCTACTGATGGAAAAAGGCCTTAAAGTGGTTGCCGTTCGACACCCGATGCCTTACGGTGATTTAGTGGCTCAGAAGGTACAGCGTTTTGCCCAGCTGGAAGACCTGGCCAAACATAAATGTACTATTGAAGAAATGGAAGAGTATGAGCCCCATGTAGTACGTGGTAATGTAATCTATTCTGGTGTTGACTATGAAGCTATTCTTCGCGAAGCAGAAAAAGACCCTGACGGATGTGATGTCGTTCTTTGGGATGGAGGAAATAACGATTTTCCTTTCTACAAACCGGACCTCAACATTACCGTGGTTGACCCGCATCGACCAGGCCATGAGCTGAATTATTACCCCGGTGAGACAACCCTGCGTATGGCTGATGTTGCTGTGATTAATAAAATGGATAGTGCGGCACCAGAAAATATTCAAACCGTGAGGGAAAATATCGAAAAAGTAGCCCCCAACGCAATTGTTGTTGATGGCGCTTCACCCATTAAAGTTGATGACCCGACTGTGATCAAAGGAAAACGCGTACTGGTTGTTGAAGATGGGCCAACCCTGACTCACGGCGAAATGAAAATCGGTGCTGGTACCGTTGCCGCTCAAAAGTTTGGCGCCAGCGAAATGGTCGACCCACGCCCGTTTACTGTCGGTAAACTTAGCGAAACATTTAAGATTTATCCGAATATTGGTACACTCTTGCCTGCTATGGGATATGGAGAACAACAATTGAAGGATCTTGAAACAACCATCAACAACACCGATTGTGATGCTGTTATTATTGGAACCCCTATTGATCTTAATCGTTTGATTAAAATCAATAAACCCACTACACGGGTCTACTACGACCTTCAGGAAATTGGCAATCCAAACCTTGAAGAAGTCGTTGATGATTTTGTTAAAAAACACAATCTGAAATAATGTATTTTTAAAGGCGGCTTTAACAGTCGCCTTTTTTTTGTAATTCAAATCAGCTTTTACCATCAAATACGATTATAATGAAGCACAAAAGTTTAATTTCTATCAATGATTACAGTAAAGTGGAGTTACTAAATATCCTTGACCGGGCGGAAGATTTTGAACGTAATCCTTCCCAGCCGCTGCTAAAAGACTATGTGATTGCTTCTTTGTTTTTCGAGCCATCAACGCGGACGCGACTGAGCTTTGAGAGCGCCATTAACAGGCTTAGTGGGCGCATAGTCGGCTTTACAGATGCAGCCAGCTCCAGTGTCAAAAAGGGTGAATCGCTTAAAGATACAATCATGACCGTGAGTAATTATTCCGATTTGATTGTCATGCGACATCCTCTGGACGGATCTGCCCGCTGGGCTTCTGAAGTAGCTTCGGTGCCGATTATCAATGCCGGCGATGGTGCCAACCAGCACCCCACACAATGTCTGCTCGACCTGTATTCGATCCGAAAAACCCAGGGAAGCCTGGAAAATCTCGACCTGGCTTTTGTTGGTGATCTGAAGTATGGTCGTACTGTCCATTCTTTGGTTATTGCCATGACCATGTTTAATGCTACCTTTCACCTGGTTTCTCCTACTGAATTAAAACTGCCCAGCGCCGTTAAACGATTTATTAAAGAGAAAAATCTAACCTATTATCAATATACCGACCTGGAGGAGGTTATCCCTAAAGTGGATGCTTGTTATATGACACGCATTCAACGCGAGCGCTTTGCTGATCCTATGGAATACGAAAGAGTGAAAAATTCCTATGTCCTGACAAGGGATATGATAGAATATTCTAAAGACAATTTTAAGGTTTTGCACCCCTTACCAAGAGTAAATGAAATTAGCGAAGATGTGGATAGTAGCCCGAAAGCATACTATTTCCAACAGGCTCTGAATGGAGTATTTGTACGAGAAGCATTGTTAACCACAATATTAGGAGTATAATGGAACGTAAAGAACTAAAAGTATCAGCTATAAAAAATGGAACGGTAATCGATCATTTGCCGTCCGACAGTGTCTTTCAGGTTATCCGTATCCTGAGTCTTGATAATTCGGATCATCCGCTTTACAGTGGTATCAACCTGGAAAGTAAAAAGTATGGCAATAAGGGTATTATTAAGGTTGAAAATCGTTTTTTTGAAGCCGAGGAAGTAAACAAAATTGCCCTGGTAGCCCCGCATGCTTCCATGATAGAAATTAAAGACTTTGAAGTAATCCGGAAAACACAGGTGGAAATCCCGGACACAATAGCAAAGGTTGTCAAATGTATCAATCCTAAATGCATTACTAACAATCAGGACGTGCCAACGCATTTTGTGGTGATGAATAAGGACAAGGAAGAAGAATTAAAGCTGCATTGTCGTTACTGCGAAAAAACAACAGCCCGGGAAAATATTGTTTTTAAATAATTTTCCGCTTGTGTGTTTTTTTCTTGACTGCGAATAGCAATGTTCAGGAATCGTTGATGAGAGAATCTACTTATCGGGATGTATGATTTCTTCCAGTTCCATCCATTCCATGGTAAGCGCATCGATTTGCTCCATTAACCTTCCGATAGATTCGGAAGTATGCTGTAGTTCATCGGCCTTTAGCTCTCCTGAATTCATGTCCCGGGTTAATTGTTCTTTCTGCTCTTCTAAGTGGGCAATTTCATTTTCTAAATGAGCATGCCGTTGTTTTTGTTTGTATGTTGCTTTATTTGGATCGCGTTTGCCCGCTGGTCGTTTGTTTTGCGATTTTTTGCTTTTGGACACTTGTTTTTGTCTATCTGCTTGCTTTTTCTTTATGCGATATTGTGTATAATTTCCCGGAAAGTCTTTTACAATGCCGTTGCCTTCAAAGACAAACACATGATCAACCAGGTTATCCAAAAAAGCCCGGTCGTGGGATGATATTAAAACACATCCTTTGAAGTTTCTCAGGAAGTCTTCCAGGATAGCCAGTGTAGGGATATCCAGATCGTTAGTGGGCTCATCCAGAATCAGGAAGTTGGGGCTTTCCATCAGCTTCATCAATAAAAATAACCTTCTCTTTTCACCTCCGCTAAGGTTGCTGAAATAGTTGTACTGTGTTGTGTTGTCAAAATTAAAATAGGCCAAAAAGCGGGAAGCCGACATGCTTCCATTATGCAATTCTATTTCTTCAGCTACATCTTTTACAATATCTAATACACGCTTATCTTCCATGGGTTTCATGCCTTGCTGAGAAAAGTAACTGATTCTGGTAGTTTGTCCGTGGACGATGTTTCCCATATCAGGCTTTTCCTGACCAACAATCATATTGAATAAGGTAGACTTGCCGATACCATTCGGGCCAACTACGCCGATTTTTTCGCCCCGTTTGAAGGTATAGCTAAATCCTTCGGTAATTTTCAGGCTGCCGAATTTTTTGTGGATGTCATTAATCTCCAGTATTTTCTTTCCCAGGCGTTCGGTTTTTACAAAAAGCTGTGAATTAGAGTCGTCTAATCGCTGCCTGGCCTTTGCTTCCAATGAGTAGAAGGCTTCAACTCTGGACTGGGCTTTGGTCCCTCTGGCTTTGGGCATGCGTCGCATCCATTCCAGCTCTTTGCGGTAGAGATTTTTGGCTTTTCCGATTTCGCGTAATTGCTGTTGCTGGCGTTCCTCTTTTTTCTCTAAAAAATAGCTGTAATTGCCTTTGTATTTATATAGCTCTCCATTGTCCATTTCCACAATTTCGCTACAGACTTCATCCAAAAAATAACGATCATGTGTTACCAAAAGGATGGCCAGCTTTTGGCGGGATAAAAAATCTTCCAGCCATTCGATCATTTCAATATCCAGGTGATTGGTAGGCTCATCCAGAATCATCATATCTACCTGTTCCATAAGCACGCGGGCCAGGGCTACCTTCTTTTTTTGCCCTCCTGATAAAATACTTACGGGTTGGTGGATATCCCCCAATTTTAGACGCGAAAGGATTTCTTTGATCTTTACTTCATAATCCCAGGCCTGCAGAACATCTACCGTATTCATAGCTTCCTGCATAAAGTCTTTGTTTCGCGATGATTCTTCGTCCTGAAATCGTTTGATGCTTAACTCATAGTTTTTTATGGCTTTAATAAAAGGATTGTCGGAGTGGAATAGCTCTTCAAAGATGGTGTTGGCATCATTTAGGCTGGGGTTTTGAGATAAATACCCCATCTTTGTGCCTTCCCGTAATGAAATGGTGCCGGTGTCAGCTTCAATTTTGCCGGCAATAATATCCAGAAAGCTGGTTTTGCCGGTTCCGTTGGCAGCTACCAAAGCTATTTTTTGTCCTTCATCGATGCCCAGGGTGATGTCTTCAAATAAGGCCTTATCACCGTATGATTTGCTTATGTGTTCTGCTAATAATATGTTGCCCAAAACTGTCCTTTCATTTTAGGCGGCAAAGATACGGAGGATTAATGAATCTAATAGGGCTTCTATTGCAGCTTAATTTGTTTTGAATCGTATGCTTTTGCCATAGTTGTTTTTGCTGGTGTTTTTTCTAAAGGAAAGATAAGAGTGTCAATCTTGTTATGTTTTGTTATTTTTGCATAAAAGCAGGAAGTTATGGATAAAGCATCGGCCAGGAAAAAGATAGAAGCCCTGCGTGAGGAGCTTCACAGGCACAACTATTTATATTATGTCAGGGCGCAACCGCAGATTACAGATTATGAATATGACATGAAGCTGAAAGAGCTGGAGCAGTTGGAAGAAAAATATCCTGAATTTGTTGATGAACATTCTCCGACAAAACGGGTGGGGGGTGATATCACCAAAGATTTTGCCACCGTAACTCATAAGCGGCCTATGTTATCGCTTTCCAATACATATTCAGAAGGTGAATTGCGTGATTGGGATCAGCGGGTAAGAAAAGGTTTAGGCGAAGATTTTACGTATACCTGCGAGTTGAAATATGACGGTGTGGCCATAAGCCTGACTTATGAAGATGGGTTGCTTACCCGGGCTGTAACTCGTGGTGATGGTGTTCAGGGTGATGATGTTACGGCTAATGTTAAAACCATTCGGAGTATTCCTTTAAAGCTTTATGGCGATGATTTTCCTCAGGAGTTTGAAATTCGTGGTGAGATATTGATGTTTTATAAACCGTTTGAGACCTTTAATGAAGAGCGCATAAAAAAGGGTTTGCAGCCATTTGCCAACCCCCGCAATGCGACTGCAGGCAGCCTGAAATTACAGGAGTCGGCCGAAGTTGCCAGGCGCCCTTTGGATTGCTTTTTATACAGCCTGGCAGGGGATACACTTCCTTCAGACTCACATTATGGCAATTTGCAAAAAGCCAAATCCTGGGGTTTTAACATCCCTGATTATCTTGGGAAGTGTGAAAATATGGAGCAGGTTTGGGAATTTATTACTGAATGGAATACCGCCCGCCCTGATTTGCCGTTTGCCATAGATGGAGTAGTGGTGAAAGTCGATCATCATAAGCAGCAGAAGACACTGGGGTTTACGGCTAAATCGCCACGCTGGGCCATAGCCTATAAGTTCCCGGCACAACAGGCTTCCACAATTTTGGAAAAGATAAGCTATCAGGTTGGCCGCACCGGCACGGTTACGCCTGTGGCTAATCTCATTCCTGTGCAGCTGGCCGGAACTAAAGTCAAAAGAGCATCCCTGCATAATGCGGATATCATCAATCAACTGGATGTCAGGATTGGGGATACTGTTTTAGTGGAAAAAGGCGGTGATATTATCCCTAAAATTGTTGGTGTGAATAAGCTCAAAAGACCTAAAGGAGCTCAAAAGGTTGAATTTATAGAGCATTGTCCCGAATGTGGAACCAAACTTGTTCGTGTAGCAGGTGAGGCGGCTCATTATTGTCCGAATGATCAGGGGTGTCCTCCACAGATTAAAGGTAAAATAGAGCATTTTATCAGTCGCAAAGCTATGGATATCCTTAGCCTGGGCGAAGGGAAAGTGGAGTTGCTTTATGATAAAGGAAAAATCAGAAATGCTGCCGATCTCTATGAACTTACCTTTGACGATTTGATTGGCATAGAAAAGACATATACCGATGTGTTGAGTGGAAAATCGCGTACAGTGCAGTTTAAGCAAAAAACAGTGGAAAATATTTTGAAAGGAATTAGTGACTCCCGCTCAGTTCCTTTTGATCGCGTGCTTTATGCGCTGGGAATCCGTTTTGTGGGGCAGACTGTTGCCCGTAAACTGGCTCTGCATTTCAAAAGTATGGAGAGTTTGAAGCAGGCTTCGCGAGATGAATTGCTCGAGGTAAACGATGTAGGCGAACGCATTGCTGACAGTGTGTTGGACTATTTTTCTAACACTAGCAACCGGGAGATGCTGAAGAAACTTGAATCGAATGGTCTGAAAATGGCCCTTGATAAGGAGACATCTGAAACCAGTGATGCCCTGGGGCAAAAACGCTTTATCGCCAGTGGAAAGCTGGAGAACTTTAGCAGGGAAGAGATTAAGAAAGCCGTGCAGGACCATGGTGGAATATATGTTTCTTCCATCTCTTCAAAGCTTGACTATCTGATTGCAGGAGAAAACATTGGCCCCAAAAAGCTGGAAAAAGCCAAACAGCTGAATATCCCTGTAATATCAGAGCAGGATTTTTTGCATATGATCCATTAGCCATTATTAAAAAATGGCAGCAAAAAAAAAGGAGCCACGCGGGCTCCTTTTATATGATTTATCCAGTTACTTGTTTAGTGATCATCATCCGGCCAGCCGGTGCGTTTATACCCGCTGATCTCAAATGTTCCGCTGTAGGCGGTGTCGATAACATTGCCATTGGTGTCTACAGCTAGTTCGTTGAAAGTGACATTCATATAAATGCTGTCGGTTTTATTGCCGGCAGCCGTTGTGTACTTATCTTCCCAGAATTTTCCATCTGAGATATCCAAACGAACAATAGAGGTATCATTATATGGATACTCAAAACCCTGTACATTAAATGTCAGGTTATCCATATTGGCATTTGCTACCACCGGAGCCATTTCGCCTGCCTCGTTTACCATGAGAACAGGTTCTTTAATCAGAATATGTTTCCCATCATCAGCAGCCGTGTTGGTTAGTGTTAAAAGATTGTAACCGACAATTTGGGTTCCTCCCTGTGAGTATGTCACCCAATATTCACCGTTGAGGGGGAAAGTAGAAGTTGTTTCCATTTCCGGTTCATCCATGGTCTCACAGGAGAAAAGAGCTGCCAGACCTAAAATGATCGCAAAAATTAATATTTTTTTATTCATAATTTTTCGCTTTTAGTGATTAATTATTGTAAATCCCATTCCAGTGTAAATATATAACCATACCCCTGTATACCTAAAGTATAGGCTAATTTATCGGAGGTGTAAGTACCTGGTGTTTCCCAAACAGGGCCAAAGGGTGATGATGTTTCGAGAACAATCAGATTTCCGCTTCCAATGTCAACAATATATCCAGGAATAGGATAGGGCGGGCCATAGCCAAAGACGTCTGTAGCCCAGTACAGGCCATCTTTTTCTCTGGTTACCGTCATGTCAGCATCGCCATAATATCCGCCAAAATAATCGCCGCTAAAATCAGTAGAGGAGATATCTCCGTCGTATACCACGACAATACGCGTTATCGATTTGGAGAATCCGTCACTGTTGGTGGCGGTATAGGTAAGGGTGTAGACACCAGGTGTATTTTCGTCCACAGTGCCGTCTGTGGTTACAGGAATTTCCTGTCCACCTTCAAGGGCTTTAATGCCTGGTTCGCTATAGGGCGTCCCTTTTTCCATAAAGTAATACTCTTCGCCCGTCATATCAAATTCAGCGAACTCTGTTACTTTGGAAATCCCTTCGGTTTCCTTTTCGCAGCTTGCAAAGAACAGAGCAAAAGCCATCAATAATAAACTGCTGTATTTTAGTCGTTTTTTCATAATTCTTTGTTTTTTTGGTTTAAGGTTTCATTTAGTCCTGATCCCACCAAACGGGTACTGTTACCCCGACCTGGGCGGGCGTATTGTTATTAGCCTTACGTTCTGAATCAGGGAATAGCATACGAATCAGATAGTCTGTTCCCAGGGCGTTATCCAGGGGAGCATTAAAGAAGTCGGGATATCCTGTTCTTCTCCATTCTGTCCATGCTTCCATACCCTGAAAACGTGCCATTGCGGCCCATTTTTGGGTGATGATCGCTTGTAGGTTTTCTGCTTCAGTACCGTTAGGATATTCATAATCTCCACCGGAGGCGATAAATGAAGAGCCATCAAGGCCGTATTGTGCAAAGGCAGCCATAACACCATTTTCGTAATGTGTTTGAGCATTTCCACCTAATCCATAAATCAAAGCTACTTCTGCCTGCAGAAAATGACTTTCGGCAGCAGACATGAATTTGACAGGGTCCGTAGGTTCAACATGAACCACCGAAATATCATCAGGATCGATGGCTGCGGTAGGCAGATTATGCGCACCCTGAGGCATGGCTGTATATGTTCCGTTTACGGATTCATCATACAGGTACTCTACCCGGGTGTCGCCATTGGCCTGCATCCAGTTCATCATTGTTTCGCTGGCGCGCAGATTGTTTGGTGTGTTCAACTGACGGCGGTCCATCTCATAAAATGGATTACTCTTACTGTCAGCGTCGACAAAGACATCCATAGCAGCATCTGTTGTCAAAAATTCGGCTCCATTGTTTATCATATCAGTGATGCCATCTTCAGCAATCTGTGGATTGGCATAGCGTTGACGTAAAAACATTTTTAGTTTTAACGTATTGGCGAAGCGTATCCATTGGTCGAGATCACCATTAAAGATGAAGTCTTTGGAGCCGGGGTTGGTTACAGTGCTTGCTGTTAAATCTTTGTCAAGAGCAGCATCGATTCTAGAAATTAAGCTTTCGTAAACAATGTCGCCATCATCAAAAGCAGGATTAAGGTTGTCAGCACCTTGTAATGCTTCTGAATATGGAATTTGATCATAAAGATCAACAAGTATCTGATAGGTATAGGCTTCTGAAACAGTAGCCATCAGGTAATAGCTCCAGTCTTCAGTCTCCGTAGCTTTTTTCTTCACCGCTTTAAAGTCGTTCAGGGCACCTGAGTAGAGTTCTTCCCAGGCAAAACGATCAAGGTCGTCGGGGCTGACATTAAAGGAAGCGAAGTTTTTGTATTGGTTGGAAGCATTGGCTTGTGTCCAGTATTGGCTCCAAATACCACCAACAAGGGCATAATTTCCACCAACCACTCCTGCCATGGAGGCAGTAGCAGCAGGTAAAACCTGACCTGCTGTAGCCTCAGTTGCATTGTTTGGGTCGTCGTTGACATCCAGAAAGTCTTTTTCACAACTGGCGAACAGACCGACAATGAGGCTTGCTATTATTGATATTTTGAATATGTTTTTCATAGTTCTCACTGTTTTAGAATGTTACATTTAAATTAAACCCAAATGACCTGGCTGATGGAGCTCCGGCAAATTCGCCAAAAGCACCAAACAAATCATTACCAAATGTAGACATTTCCGGATCTACAAAGTTGTTTTCTTCCGGTGTCCAGATGATCAGGTTACGACCATATAGCCCAAATGATGCTGAACTGACAGGGATGTTTGAGAACCATTTGTCAGGCAGGTTATAGCTAAAGGTAATATCTCTCAGCTTCAGGAATGTTTTGTCCAGAACATGTTCCTGGGAAATCATGTTGTTGTCTGTTTGATTCCAGTAAGTAAAGATATTAGCGCGGTCGATTTGTTCTGTATTTTCCTCATAGGTATCCGGCGTTCCGTCACCATCGGTATCAAATTCCTGCACTGAATTAGGAACGATAAAAGGTTCACGGTCATTATAGATCGTATTTGTAGCATTACCTACAAAATAGTTGATGCGGGCTGTGTAAGCATACATCATTCCACCTTTTCTGTAATCCAGCGAGAAAGAGAGATTGAAATCTTTATAGGTAAAGGAGTTGTTCAAACCCATTGCGAAATCGCGTTCTGCTGTTCCGTATTCTTCTTTGTCTGCAGCTGTTTTCGGAATTCCATTGGCATCTACAATGATTTTTCCGTCATCAGTGGTTTTGGCTACTTCGCCATAATATACACCAATTGGTTTTCCTTCTTCAGCCACAAAGTCGATTCCATAGGCTCCGTTGATGACTACTTGATCCAGACCTTCGGGAAGTTTCAGCACCTCGTTGTTATTCTTGGCGAAGTTATATCTGATATCCCAGCGGAAATCAGTGGTTTTGATGGGTGTTAGCAATAGTTGTAATTCGACACCTTTATTGGATACCTCACCAAAGTTAAGTGTTTGGGAACGGTATCCTGTGGAAGATGCCAGCGGTACCTGGAATATCTGTCCATCGGTAGTTCTGTTGTAGTAAGCGACATCCAAACCTAAGCGGTTTTCCAAAAAGCGGAAGTCAATACCAAATTCAAGCTCTGTAGTAATCTCTGGTTCCAGGTTGGGGTTTCCAATCAGGTTTGAGATCTCAAAAGCATTAACACCACCCAGCGGGAAATTAAACTCGCCAAAACCAAAACGTACATTGGATGGAATAATGACAGAGTTAATCAGGTAAGGTGCAGCATCATTACCGGTTTTACCCCAGGCAGCACGAAATTTCATAAAATCAGAAAAGTCAGCTAATACCGGGATAGCATCCGTGGCCAAAAAGCTTAAGGTTACACCAGGATAGAAGAAAGAATTATTATCTTCGGGTAGTGTTGAAGACCAGTCGTTACGAGCCGTCATTGTTAGAAACAAATAATCGTTATAGGCGACCTCACCTTGTCCGTAGATACCATACAATCTTCTTTGCTGCATATATGTATTGGCTTGTGGGTCTTCACTGCTGTTAGCCAGATTGTAAAAATTTGGAATATCCAGGCTGGTTACTTCAGATGTATGGCGTTTGAAGTAACGGCTATTAACATTCCATCCAACTACACCACCAATCTCCCATGTTTTATTCAGGCTTTTGATATAATTCAGTGTCAGATCGCTGTTGAGTTCTTTTTGTGTTGTGGATTGTTCAATAACATTGCCAAAGATATCCTGCTTTGTCGAGTTCGGAGAGCCATCTTCAGGTCTTGCTATGGCATTCCATATCTTGATGGAATTGTTATCCGCGTCCTGACCAATTCTCCAGGATATGTCCAGGTCGTCAGTAATTTTAAAATTGGTATGAAAATTACCATAGACACGGTCGTTACCCATATCATTTCCATTTTCATTAATAATGAAGTAGGGGTTGGTAGCATAAGGAGTATAGAAGTTGTTGATGTTGTAGAATTTATTGGTGTAATCTTCCATATCCACAATGCTAAGATCACGAGGGATTTGCATAATATCCTGAAAAAGTGTAGCGGCATCGCCACCCTGACCGGCAGCAATAGTGCTGGCATCACGATGGATATAATTAATATTCCCTGAAACCGTTAAGCGGTTGCTTGTCACGCTTCCTTTAACATTAAAGGAATGACGGTTCAACATATCATTGGTAGTAGGAACGAAGCCGTCGCTGTAAGTATTTCCATAAGAAGCATAGAAAGAAGAGTT
Source organism: Bacteroidota bacterium (assembly GCA_051748205.1). GTDB lineage: Bacteria > Bacteroidota > Bacteroidia > Bacteroidales > PWNQ01 > PWNQ01. The sequence continues at coordinate 26,190 of JBNJHE010000025.1, forward strand.
ATGACCACCGGCACTGATCGAGATGCTGTTTTTATAGCTTTGTCCGACATCAAAAAATTCTCTCAGATTATTTTCCTGAGCTTCGAAAGGTTTTAATAATCTGCTGTTGTCTACGGTATTGCCCCATAAGCGTTCTTTGCCATCGAAATGGGGGCCCCAGCTACCATTTTCATTGGAAGCCCATGCGCCGCTCCATCCTTGTCCAAAGGTATTTTGGAGTTGTGGAAGGCGCAATGGAGTGGTAAAAGTAGCACTACTGGAAAAGTTCACTCTTAGCGGTTGTCCTTCAGAGCCACTTTTTGTGGTGATCATAATCACACCATTTGCTGCACGTGAGCCATACAATGCTGTAGCAGCAGCACCTTTCAGAATATTGATCGACTCAATATTCGCCGGGTCGATGCTGCTGGCTCCATTACCAAAGTCGAGCTGATTGTTCAGGGCACTACTTTGATTGTTGGAACTGTTGGTGATGGGCGAACCATCAATTACGTAAAGCGGTTGGTTGCTGCCGTTAATCGAAGAATACCCTCGTAAAATAACGCTGGAGGATGCTGTCGGTTGTCCCGATACACTGTTGATATTAACTCCTGCAATTTTTCCCTGCAAAGAGGTAATCGCATCCGGCGTTTGGGTTTTTGTCAATTCATCTGAACCAACAGAGGAGGTAGCATAACCTAACTTTTTCTGAGACCGTTTGATCCCTAAAGCTGTAACAACAACGCCCTCAATGCTTCTGGTTTCTGAAATCATTGAGACATCGTACTGATTCGATGCGGTAATAGGAATCACCTGGGTTTTGAAACCAACAAATGAAAAGCGCAATGAATCAGCATCCGACGAAATTGTCAGGTTAAACTTACCTTCTGAATCAGTGGTAGTACCTGAGGTTGTGCCTAACACAACAACGGAAACACCGGGCATGGTGCTTCCTTCTTCATCGGTAACTGTACCAGTGATGGTCCGGTTTTGTGCCTGTAATACCTGCAGACTCATAAATATAAAGCCTGCAAGTAATAGCGTAATTTTTTTCATAAGAACTGGATTTAGTTAGACAATTAATATTTGGGTTAAAATTAATAATAATTTAACGTTACGCAAGGGTATTTGTGCTATTTTTTTCAACTTCTTTATTATAAAAATGGGGGAATAGGTGCATTGCTCGAATGTATAATAGATATTAATATCATTTAAGTAATGTCATATCAGTTATTTATAACTTATCTTGTGGTGTCGGAATCCTAAAAAGAAAGGGATTTTGCAAAGTTGAAAACTTGTTTATTTCTTTAATAAAATCGGTAAATAAGGAGCAGGACATATGAATCAGGACATATGAATAATGCTTGAGTCCGGTCTAAAAACACTAAATTTATCACAGCTGCTGAAAATCAAATGTGACCTTTATAGACTGCACTCATATCTAAAATGTGTGATAAAAAAAAGCCAGCAAATAATGACTATTTGCTGACTTTTTTGTCACTGAGCGATATGTTTATAAATCTTTTTCTACCAGAGCTAAGATTTCC
>JBNJHE010000026.1:0-27258 GCA_051748205.1 Bacteroidota bacterium
GATCATGCACAAACCATGGTTAATAACATCTCGAATGCTGAAATCCACATCAATGATGACCCTAACCCCACGGTCGAATCCATTACAGCAAACTCGCGCGCTTTAGTGGAAGAGAAAAAACCGGATATCATTTTTATCGATTATCTGGAAATGCTGGCTGCGAATATCGGAGAACCTGAAACACGTTTGCAGGAATGTGCGCACATCCTGGAAGAATTAAAAACGCTTGCATCTGAATTAAACCTGCCGATTGTTGTTTTCTCACAGATTTCAGGGAGCAGCACCCACCAAAGACCAGCAATTCATGATGTCAGTGAAAACCTAAATGCCAAAGCACAAAACCTCCTGCTGTTACACCGCCACTTTGACACTACAGTGAATGGACATCAGGGGAATACAGAAATCCTCATTGCCCGCGATTCTGCTACGCAAAAACCCGGCAAAGTAATGATAAAATTTATTGAAAGCATTGACAAATTTGTGAATGTTGAGGTAGAATAATCGAAGTGATTATTGCACAAAAAAGGCTGTTATGTTTAACATTAACAGCCTTTTTTGATGCAGTCAAAACCCCGGCGGCCGCTCTTTTAATGGCAGGGTAAAATAAAATGTCGAGCCTTTTCCTTCCTTGCTAAAAACACCTACTTCACCTCCGTGGGCTTCAATAATACGTTTTACTATAACCAATCCCAGACCATGACTCTTTTCAAACCCTTTTCTTGGCATATTCGATGTGGTGTTGTAGAGGGTGAAGAGCTGCTTTTGTTCCTCTTCAGAGATACCCTGACCCTGGTCTTCCACCTCTATCTTCAGCCAGCCCTGCTGCAAAAAAACATGAATTGTCAGCACAGCACTTTGGTCTGTAGAATACTTGATAGCATTATCGATCAGGTTATTCATCACCTGCTGAATTTTTGCCACATCAATATCCATAAAAACCGGATAGCCGGGCATGTTTAATTTCAACGATATCGCGTAAGCATCCATTAAAGGCGTCATAAGACTAACGGTATCTTCAACAAGCTGAACGACATCAACCTGCCGCTGCACATTCAGCTGCACAGTACCTTGCTCCAGATCACTATCGGTTTTTTCGAGCAAATCATGAACGAGTGTTAGCGCTTTAGCGCTAACTTTCCCGATATCCTGGGCCATTTCATACACTTTGTCCTTTGACATATGACTATCATCGCGAAGAAGACCAGCATAAAGCTGAATAACACTCAGAGGGTTTCTCAGATCATGCGCAGCCATCCCAATCATATAGTTTTTATGCTCATTGAGTTCCTCCAAACGCTCTTTCTGTTTTTGAATAAGCAAGCGCTGTTCCTCTAAATCCGTAATATCATCCAGGATCACGAGCACCATAGTCTGCCCATCAAAATGGATAATCCGGGTTGAATACATAAAATACTTCAGCAGGCGTTCTTCCCGCATAAAGAATTCACGGATAAGCTTTTTTCTATTGGCAGGGATCTGACGATTAAGGGTGTCTTGTAATGTTTTTCTTAAGCTGCAGTTGCAGCAATTAGCTGTAGTTCCACAATCCGCGCCATCTTCCACAAAAACACAACCCAGCGCGTTTCCGCATAACTCGCCAATGATTCTATCTTCAGGTTTATGAAATAAGGCCCGAAAAGAATCATTGATTGCCCGGATTCGCATCTCACCATCAACAATAAAAATGGCTGATGTAATATTCTCTAACAAAGCACTCAAAAAATCTCGTGAACTTTTGAGGTACTCAGTGTCTATCTTCATTAGCTCAGGAAGGGTTAATTTCTATCAATTGGATATCAAAGACAAGGTCCTTGCCAGCCAATGGATGATTGCCATTCAGCACCACATTGTCACCATCAATTTCATCCACTTCCACAACAACATTTTGCCCGTTTTGCTGAGGAACTTCAAATTTCTGTCCAACACTTACATCCATATCTTTAAATATTTCTGCTTTACTGACCGTTAACAGCAGCTCCTCCCTTTTAGGCCCATAAGCTTGTTCAGGGCTTAAGGTAATGGTCTTTTTTTCTTCGGGTTCCATTCCAACTACAGCCTCATCAAATCCTTGTATCATCTGACCGGCACCCACTTCAAACTCCAAAGGCTCTTTGGTTACCGACGAGTCAAACACAGTGTCATCAGTGAGTTTACCTGTGTAATGTACTTTTACTTTGTCTCCTTTTTTTACTTGTGGCATAGTATAAAGTTTTGCTTTTAAAATATGATTCAAAGGTAAGAAACATCTTGTAAACACAGCATGATTATAAAAAAAATCATATGGTTTTGACAAATAACAGATGCATTCATTAGTGAGCAAGCATCTTATTGACGGTTAATCGGTCTTTTTTGTTAAAAGCAGAATATTTTCCACATGATGTGTATGGGGAAACATATCCACAGGCTGCACTGCAATAATCTGATAAGAATCACTCAGCATAGCTGTATCCCGTGCCTGTGTGGCGGGATTGCAGGAGACATAAACAATTCGTGAAGGCCTCATTTTCAAAATCTGATGCACCACATCCTGATGCATTCCGGCTCTGGGCGGGTCTGTGATAATAACATCAGGCTTTCCATGGCTGGCGACAAAATCATCATTCAGAACCCTGGCCATATCGCCGGCAAAAAACTCCGTATTCTTCATATTGTTCCAGTCTCTGTTAACTTCAGCATCCCGGATGGCCTCTGGAACATATTCAATACCAATAACTTTTGATGCCGTCCTGGCTACAAATAAAGCAATACTTCCGGTTCCGGTATATAAATCGTAAACAATATCCTTCCCGGTTATCTGTGCAAATTCGCGTATCTTCTGATACATTTTGAGTGCTTGTGATGTATTGGTCTGAAAAAATGACAAAGGCCCGATTTTAAACGTCAGATCTCCTAAATCTTCAGTTATATATGACTGCCCCTGAAACAAATCAGCCTTTAAATGTTCCATGCTATCATTCGGCTTGTCATTGATGATCGTCATCAATGAAACGATCTGCGGAAACTCTTGCTTTATAGGTGAAAGTATCTCCTGAGCTGCCTTCTGATCTTCATATTTCAAGACAAGGACCACCATCCATTGGTTTTGTTGGTTATTTCTGATGATCAGATTTCGCAACAAGCCTTCTTTTCTTCTGGCATTGTAAAAAGAATATCCATTTTGCCCGGCCAGTTCTTTCACACGCAAACGGATTTTATTCGACAGTTCTTCCTGCAAATAACAGCTCTCTATATCCAAAACACGATCAAACCTGCCCGGAGGATGAAACCCCAGCCCGTTCATATTGAGCTCTGAAAAGTCTATACTGTCAGTATAATCCGTCAACCACTTCATATCAGAAAAAGAAAACTCAAGCTTATTGCGGTAATACCGGGTATTTTCAGACCCCATTATGGAGCTGACTTCAGGCAACTGCAGATGACCTATGCGGGTGAGCTGATCGATAACCTGCTGCTGCTTAAAGGACAACTGAGTCTTGTAAGGCACATGCTGCCATTGACATCCTCCGCAAACACCATAATGCTCGCAGAAGGCGCTAATCCGTTGATCGGAATATTGGTGAAAGGATGTAATTTCCCCCTCCATATATTGACGACGCTTTTTTGTCACCTGCACATCAACAACATCGCCGGGAGCAGCCAAACGCACAAACACAACTTTGTCATGATACCGTCCCAGGGCCTTCCCCTCCGACCCAAACGCTTTGATCTCTACCTTTTCCAAATGGGGTCTCCTGTTTTTCTTTCTTCCCATATTCTTAAATGATTTTCTACTGCAAAGGTAATTCAATATCAGTATCTGGTGAACAATATTAAAAGATAACGGTATATCAGATACATATTATCTATTCATGAATAGTGGAAATCCCATCAAAAATATGTGCTGCTATGTAAGCGCGAGATAACTATCTTTGTAAAGGATTTTTCAATTCGCCCCCTGACATGAAGATACACTATGTTAGAGTATTTTATAAAACAAGCACTGATAGTCTTTGGGTATATTGTGACCAGGCTTTTTTTGAAAAACGACAAATTTTAATAATTTTGCTTGGTGAACACACTTAATAAAAGGTAAAGGAATGGACTCATGACCACACTACCGAAAATTTTACTTGTCGATGATCAACCGACAAACCTATTTGTTTTAGAGAAACAGCTATCGGGTTTTGACATCCAGACTATTTCGGTAGAATCGGGAGCCAAAGCTATTGAAGCAGTTAGCCAACAAGAGTTTGCCCTGGTCATCCTGGATGTACAGATGCCTGAGATGGATGGCTATCAAACGCTTGCTGAAATAAGAAAAATACAATACTCAAAATATCTTCCGGTGATATTCATTTCAGCCATTTTTAGGGATGAAAGCCACATCCAGAAAGGAATTAAAGGGGGAGCCGTAGACTTTATATCCAAGCCTGTAGAGCCTACTATATTAAAAGGCAAAGTGCAGGTTTTTATTGATCTTTTTAACCAGCGAAAGATGGTAGAAGGGCTACTGGAAGAACAAAGAAAAATCAACCAACAACTAAAGGAGTTAACAGAAAAGGAAAAGGCAAACAGAAAAAAAGCGGAGGAAGCCACCCAGTCGAAGTCGAAATTTTTAGCCAATATGTCACATGAGATACGCACACCTATGAATGGAATTATAGGTATGGCTGATATCTTAAAAGAAACACCACTAAATGATGAGCAAGCAGAATATTTGGAGATGATCTCCAAAAGCAGCGATAGTTTGCTAAGCATTATCAATGATGTGCTGGATTTTTCGAAAATTGAATCTGGCCAGATTGCATTGGAAAAGCGTGAATTTAATCTTCGCGAAGAAATCAACAACGTTCTTCAAATTGCCGAGCACCAGGCAAAACAAAAAGGATTGGTCTTGCTTGTCGAAATTCAAGACCTTATCCCCACCTATATTATTGGTGACAGCACAAGAATCAACCAAATACTAACCAACCTGTTTACAAACGCCATCAAGTTTACAAACCAGGGCTCAGTCAAACTAAAATTATCATTAGCAGATACTCAAGGTCAAGATATCATATTAAAATACCAGGTCATAGATACCGGCATTGGCATTAAAGAGGAAAACAGAAAAAAACTGTTTCAGGAGTTTTCGCAAGCAGAAACAGATATTACCAGAAAGTATGGAGGTACGGGATTAGGGCTGGCGATTTCCAGAATGCTTACAACAGCCATGGGTGGAGAAATCGGCGTTAACAGTACTTTTGGAAAAGGGTCAACATTTTGGTTCACAATAAAAGCTTCTTCTTCATCTGTCGTAAAACCCAAGACAAATACACCTTCCGTGCATGAAGACAGGACACAGTCCTTTTCTCAGAAACCCGTTAAAATTCTTCTTGCCGAAGACAATATTATCAACCAGCGAGTGCTGGAAGCTGCGCTCAAAAAGAAAAAGGTCATCGTCACCATAGTGGAAGACGGAGAAAAAGCCATTAACCACTATGACAAATATCAGTACGACTTGATAATTACCGATTTAATGATGCCAAAAGCCAGTGGTTTTGACGTGGCTGATCATATCAGAAAAAAGGAAAAAGAAAACCAACAGCATTTGCCTATTGTAGCTTTAACAGCTAGTGTTACACAAGAAATTATAGCCAAATGCAAACAACATAAAATCGACCATTATTTAAGTAAACCTTTTAAACCTTCAGATGTTGAAACAATGTTGAAACTTGTTCAAAAGGAATAACTACGTCAGCAGTATTGTACTTTTGTTTGTTCAAACCAGGAGGACTTTATGAAAATTACAACTTATGAAGACTTTATTGAAAAAATACACAGTACAATTAAGCCCAGACGACTTTTAACAACAGCCTGTTTAAACCATCAACAGCTCTCGCAACCACACATAAATAGTTTAGCCAATACACTGTCAGAAATACAGCAAATCCCTGCTGTGGGAAATCATAGAATCCTGCCATCAGCTAATGGCGAAAGCATAAAATTTTCGATTGACTATGAACAGGAAGAACTAAAAAAAGATCTTTATTTTTTCCATCAGGGGCAAGAAGCCTTTATGGAAAAATACCAAACGCAAAAAGATCAAAAAGAAATACGCGATGGGGTGCAATTCCTTCAACGGTATTCAGACCAAAAGATCACCAGTTTCATCACCGACCGCGATGGAACTATTAACAACTATTGCACGCGTTACAACACTTCAGTTCAATCAGCCTATAATGCTGTTTTACTCACTGAATTTGCCGCAACAAGAAAAAATGCGCTGATACTAACCTCCGCCCCACTGTCAAACATTGGGTTACGCGAGCTAAGTGTAGCCCCTGAGCATCATTTTATCCTGGCTGGTTCCAAAGGAAGAGAATACATGTTTAATGACATGATGGGTCATCAGGCATTGTCTGATAATGAAAAGCTGATTATGGAACAGTTAAATCAGGATTTAAACCAATTGGTGAAGCGCAAAAAATATCGTATTTTCACCCGTATTGGTTCCGGTTTGCAATATAAATTTGGACAAACAACCATTGCGCGACAGGACATTCATTATTCCATAGATCAAAAAAAATCGGATAGCTTTTTAAAGGAAGTCCAAAAAATTGTCAGCCAATATAATCAAGAAAAGACTTCGCTTATTATTGAAGATACCGGGCTTGATATCGAAATTATTTTAACCACGCCGGCTACAGAAAAAGGCCCCACAAAAGATTATGACAAAGGAAACGGGTTGGCATTTCTTCATCAAGCTTTACAACTAGATCTAAGCCACGATATTACGCTAATTTGCGGAGACACTTTTTCTGACCTGCCTATGCTTGACTACAGTGTTTCTGTCAACAAAAACACCCTGGCCATTTTTGTTACTGAGAGCAAAAAATTGCAGGAAGAAGTCCGAAAAATTACATCCCGGTGTTATTTTGTCACAAAACCAGACAACCTTATTTTCTTACTTAACAAAACAAAATCTTTACCATGAGCATCAAGCAGCTAAAAGGTGCCATCTTTGACCTGGATGGTGTAATCACACAAACAGCAACAACGCATTTCAAAGCCTGGAAAAGGACTTTTGATGAGTATCTTTCACAAAAGCAGAACCTGAAAGAAGAGGAATCCTATCGTTCGTTTTCCAAGCACGACTACCTCACCTACGTAGATGGGAAGCCTCGTTATGAAGGTGTCATGTCATTTTTGGATTCCCGTGGCATGGAGCTACCCTATGGACAGTCATCAGAAAATCCATCTCATAATACGGTCTGCGGATTAGGCAACAAAAAGAATCAGGTTTTTCGAGAGCTCGTAGAACAACAGGGCGTCAAGATCTACAGCACTTCAATAGATTTCATCAAGCAATTAAAAGCCAACGGCATTAAAACAGCCATAGCCTCATCGAGCAAAAACAGCAGATATATTCTTGAAAAAAGCGGGCTTAATGATCTTTTTGATGTTCAGGTAGGAGGGTTAAAAGCTGAAGAGGAGCACTTAAAAGGGAAACCCCATCCGGATATTTTTGTTGAGGCTGCAAAGGAAATGGGGCTGCATCCCAGCGAGTGTCTGATGGCAGAAGATGCTGTTGCAGGCATTCAAGCCGGAAAAAACGGCAATTTCTCCTGTGTAATAGCGGTTGCGCGCGAAGATAATGAAAGAGACTTGCTACGATTTGGTGGCGACTTTGTTATTCGCGATTTCAAAGAGATTCGTTGGGAAGATATTGTAGACTGGTATGACAAAAAACTCTATGAAGATCAATGGCACCTAACGTATTATGGCTTTGCCCAATCAGAAGAAAAACTTAGGGAAACTCTAACCACAGTTGGCAATGGCTATTTTGCCACACGTGGAAGTTTAGAAAGTGAACATTCCTACAAGGACATTCACTATCCCGGCACATATCTGGCCGGGCTATTCAACAAATTACCTACAGTAATCCAGGATAAAAAAATCTACAATAATGATTTTGTTAATGCCCCCAACTGGCTTCGTATCGACTTTAAAATTGGGGAAGGCACGTATCTTGATGTGTTAAAATCAAAGATTCACATCTACCATCACGAACTGGACATGAAAGGAGCCGTGATGAAACGTCACATCAAATTTGAAGATGAATTTGGTCGCATTACTACTATAGAAAGCGAACGCTTTGCCAGCATGGAAGACCCTCATCTGGCACTAATCCGGTTTTCAATAACACCCCATAATTATTACGACAGCATCACCATTCGCTCATACATAGATGGAACAATCATCAACAACGGTGTTGAACGATATCGCTCACTCAGCTCCAAGCACCTGGATGCCAAAGACCAACAGTTCAAAGACGGCTTGCTGTTTTTACAGGTCCAAACCAATCAGTCGGGAGTAGATATTTTTATGCACGGACGCCACCAATTATTTCGTGAAGGCAAAGCAATAAAGGCAGACAGCAAAACTGAACAAACCCTGGAATCGGTGATGCAAAAATATAGCTTTGATGCCAGACAAAACCAAACTGTTTCGTTGGAAAAGATTGTATCCATTACAAGCTCCCGGGATCAAGATCTGGACGACCCTGCTGCCTCAGGATTTCAAAAAGCCCAGGACGCCTTAACCTTTGATCAGGAAAAAGAAAAGCATAAAAAGCAATGGCATAAGCTATGGAATATTGCAGACATTAAGATAGAAGGAGACCGCTTTGCACAAAAGGCCATACGCCTGCACACCTATCATCTTATAGTAACAGCATCGCCACACAACCAAAAATATGACGTGGGGATTCCTGCACGGGGGCTACATGGAGAGGCCTATCGCGGTCATATTTTCTGGGATGAAATGTTTGTCATGCCGTTTTATAATCTGCACTTCCCCGAAATATCACGCTCAGCCCTGTTGTATCGATACCGCCGTTTGGATGCCGCACGCAAAGACGCACGCAAGGCCGGATATCAGGGAGCCATGTTTCCCTGGCAAAGTGCCGACGATGGCCACGAGGAAACCCAACAAATCCACTTTAACCCTGTTTCGGGTAAGTGGGACCCGGACTTAAGCCATTTGCAACGCCATGTATCTCTGGCCATAGCCGTTAATATCCTTGACTATTGCCGGTGCTCCAACGACAGGCAGTTTATGGCAAAATACGGCGCGGAAATGCTTATCGAAATCACGCGTTTTTGGACCAGCATTGCTACTTTAGATAACGACGGACGATATCACATCAGGCATGTGATGGGCCCTGACGAATTTCAGGAAAAATATCCCGATGCTAAAAAAGGCGGAATTCATGACAATGCCTATACCAACATTTTAGTAAGCTGGCTTCTTAACAAAACTATACACCTTTATAATAGCTTTACGGATAACGAACTAAAACAAATCAGGCAAAAAACAAATATCAAAGAGCAAGAGATAACACTATGGGCCAAAATCCGGGATCGCCTGTATGTAGAATTTAACCAGGATGGAATCCTGGCGCAATTCCAGGGATATTTTGACCTTAAAGAGCTGGACTGGCAACAATACCGCGAACGCTATAAGGACATCCGCCGCATGGATCGAATCCTCAAAGCAGAAAATGATTCACCGAATCATTACAAGGTGGCTAAGCAAGCGGATGCGCTGATGCTTTTTTATACCCTCTCTCCTGCTCAGGTAAAAAAAATCCTAAAACAAATGGGATATGATGTCGGGGATGAAATCCAATTTATGGAAAAAAATTTCCGCTATTATATTCAACGCACAAGCCATGGATCAACCTTAAGCTATGTAGTTCATGCTGCTATACTTAAATACCTTCCGAATGGAAATCAGGAACGCTCATCATGGTTTCAACATGCACTTCAAAGCGACATTCGTGACACACAGGGAGGAACAACCAAAGAAGGCATACATACCGGTGTAATGGCAGGCACCTTAATAATGCTCGTGGAAAGCTTTGCCGGGCTGGAGCTTTTTGATCACCTGTTTACCTTAAACCCTTCTTTCCCAAAACATTGGAAAGAAGTTCAATTTAAAATAAAACACATCAACCGCATTGTGCATTTTCATTTCACACATCAAAATGTACAGATTACCTCCCTGAATAAATTCAATAATCATTTGACCATCAGATATATAAACCAGAAAAAAGAACTTAAGCCACTGGACAGCATCCAGTTTAATTTTTAGTCGGGCCAGGCTTATTCTTCATAGTCTAATTCAACAGTAATTTTTTCCATCGAAGGAACGCCTATTCCATGCCTATCCTCCATAACGGTTGACTCTACCATATTCCCTTCATCATCATAAGTGCGTCTGATAGTATAGATCTCTTTCCCGTCTATATTCAAAGCCTTTTGTAAAACAACATTACCATGCTCATCAAACTCCTGATATATTGTCATTCGGTCTCCAGGCTGCTCCTCAATAATCTTAACCGCACGACCAACAGCATCGCGCTCAAATTGTATTTTCTCTTTTAGCTCATCATTTTGATAACGCTTCACCAATATTTCTTTGCCATTGCCATCATATTCAAACACCTGCCTGATTTTAAGCTCATCAGCATGATCAAAAATAACCTTCTCAGCTAACTGCCCATTGTCAGTATACATATAGTTTTCCTCTTTTACCGGAGCATCCATATCTCCACCTTCGAATGAACGTGTTGACATCAGCATATTTTGGTCATAAAGCCATTCATGCTTTTCTTCAATTTCATTGTCTTCATCATATAGGATTTTTTGGATCATCTGACCGTGCTCATCATATGCATACACGATGACATCCTGGCTGCCATCCTCATAGTGAACCCACGACCGCTTTAAACGACCATCCTCATACTCAAACGTGTTGTGCTCAGAAAGTGCATCCCCGTCATAAAACAATTTTTCATCCACCAACATACCATTGAGATATTCATTGAGATATCTCCGATCTTCGGTGCCATCAGGCAAGTAAGTAATATCCTCTAAAACATTACCGTTTTCATCAAACTCTCTATAGCTTGACTTATACCTCTCCTTTTCTATAGGCTCTGATTCACTGTCTGTTATCTGGTAAACAGACCTAAAAGAACGTTCCACTCTTAATATTTTAGCCATAAACATAATTTTGATGCCAAAATAAAGTATTTTTTTGATTGAAACAAATCATGTATTTTTATCCACAGAAATGCACGTGAAAATATTAACGTCAATGAACCGAACCATGATCCGCCAAAGGCGGAACGCATACTGGCATGATCATAATGAAGCAGAAAACGTATGTGGCATGTATTTGACTATTAGCGACCCCCCTAATAAATGACGGGGATAAACATCTGACCACTAAAATCAAAAATTTAAACATATGCAAACAAAAGTTATTTTAATTAGTTTAATCATTAGCAGTCTGATTATGAACAACAAGCTAAAAGGACAAGTAGAAAACCTCAACTATCCTGAAACAAAAAAACAGGATGTTACTGATACTTATTTTGGAACGAAGGTAAGCGATCCATACCGTTGGCTGGAAAATGATACAGCAGATGCGGTAAAAGAATGGGTAGAACAACAAAACGATGTAACCTTCAATTATCTGGAAAGTATTCCTTTCAAAGAAAAAATGAAAGACTATTTAACGCACATCTGGAACTACGAAAAGTTCTCTGCTCCATCAAAGAAAGCCGGAAAATATTTCTATTTTAAAAATGACGGGCTCCAAAACCAAAGCGTACTTTACATGAAACAAAGCGCTGATGATGATGCACAGATTATTTTAGACCCTAACAAGTTCAGCAAGGATGGCACTGTTGCATTATCAAAAACGAGCATTTCGAAAGATGGAAGCTATCTGGCTTATGGTATTTCGAAAGGCGGATCAGACTGGAATGAGTTCTTTATCATGGATTTAGAGAATAATTCTCGCATGAAAGACCATTTAAAGTGGATCAAATTTTCAGGCATCGCCTGGAAGGATAACGGGTTTTATTACAGCCGGTATGAAAAGCCGGAAGGCTCAAAGCTTTCTTCCAGCAACCAATATCATAAGTTGTATTACCATGCAATCGGCGACCCACAATCACAAGACAGGCTGATATACGAAAACAAAGAAGAACCAAACCGGAACTACACTGCAGCAACAACCGAAGATGAGCGCTTTTTGATACTCTACGAATCTGCCGCAAGCCAGGGTAATGCACTATACTACAAAGATTTAAACAAGAAGGACGACAAGTTCCACAAATTAGCAGATGGTTTTGATCATCAATACGGTGTAGTCGATCATATTGATGGTAAATTTTTGGTAAAGACAAATTACGAAGCACCAAAATACAGGCTTGTATTAATAGACCCGGAGAAACCCTCGCCAAAAAACTGGCAAGACATATTGCCTGAAACAGATCATGTTCTGGAAATGGTAACGCTGGCTGGAAACAGAATTATTGCCGGGTATATGGTTGATGCCTGTAGTATGCTTCAGGTATATTCGATGAGTGGCAGTATGATTGAAGAGATAGCCCTGCCGGGAGTAGGAACAGTGGGTAGTTTTAACGCCAACAAAGGCGACAATGAGGCCTATTTTACGTTTTCATCCTACAACATGCCATCGGCAATTTATCAATATGATGTAAAGCAAAACAAGGCATCCTTATACCGGAAGCCAAAGGTCAATTTCAACACAGAAGAATTAGTAACCCGTCAGATATTCTATAAGAGCAACGATGGAACAAAAATTCCGATGTTCCTGACCCACAAAAAAGGCTTAAAGATGGACGGCAGCAATCCGGTCTATCTATATGGTTACGGCGGATTTAATGTTAGCTTAACCCCTGGTTTTCGTATTACCATGGTCCCCTTTCTTAACAATGGTGGAATTTATGCAGTGCCCAATTTACGTGGAGGAGGAGAATACGGAGAAGAGTGGCATCAGGCAGGCACCAAAATGAACAAACAAAATGTTTTTGATGACTTTATTAGCGCGGCCGAATATTTGATTGATGAGGGTTACACCTCACAAGAACGCATTGCCATTGCCGGAGGGTCAAATGGAGGATTATTAGTAGGTGCTTGCATGACACAACGCCCTGACCTATTTCAGGTAGCCTTACCGGCAGTGGGTGTTATGGATATGCTGCGCTATCATAAGTTTACTATCGGATGGCACTGGGCTGGTGATTATGGTAGCAGCGAGGAATCCGAAGAAATGTTTCAATACCTGCTGGAATATTCACCTTTGCACAATATCACTGAAGACAAAGAGTATCCTGCCACACTGGTTACAACAGCCGACCATGATGACAGAGTTGTACCTGCGCACAGCTTTAAATTTATTGCAACACTGCAAGAAAAACAACAGGGAGAGAATCCGGTATTGATTCGAATTGAGACAAAAGCCGGGCATGGTGCAGGCAAACCTACTGAAAAAATTATTGAAGAAACAGCAGATGTTTTATCATTTCTGTTTTATAATATGGACATAACGCCTGATTTTTAATCCATAATAATAGTGTTCACCCATAATCCGATCTTATGCATTGGATAGACCTGACAATCTTTATAGTGTATATGCTCACCATGCTGGGCATTGGATTTTTATTCCTCCACCTCAACAAAAGCGCCGATGATTATTATGTTGGTGGCCGGAAAATGAGCAGCATCCATATTGGTTTATCCGTAGTAGCCACTGATGTAGGTGGTGGATTTTCTATTGGATTAGGTGGTCTGGGCTTTATCATGGGTCTTTCAGGAAGCTGGATGTTATTCACCGGCTTAATTGGCGCCTGGATGGCATCGGCACTACTTATTCCAAAAATATTCCAGATAGCACGTCAGAAAAACATGTACACCTTCCCCCAGATCCTGGAGCATTTCTTTGATTACCGTGTAGCCATAGTCGCGGCATTGATTTCCGGGATTGGCTACATTGGATTTTCCAGCTCCCAGATGCTGGCCGGAGCCAAGCTGGCATCGGCCACATTTGACGGGTTAAACTTGCAACAAGCCCTGATAATCATGGGGACCATAGCGGTTATCTATACGGTTTTAGGCGGGCTAAAAGCAGTTATTTACACCGATACAGTACAATGGATCATCCTGATGAGCGGCCTGGTTTTTATTGGAATACCATTGGGATACAAGGCAGTTGGGGGCATAGATACAATCAGGGAGGTCGTAGAACCCGAGTTTTTACAGTTAACCAACCTGACATGGCAACAAATTGTCAAGTGGCTGTTTACCATCTTGCCGATATGGTTTGTGGGCATGACACTTTATCAGAGGATTTATGCAAGCCGGGATGAAAAAACAGCCCGGCGTGCATGGCTAATTGCAGGGGTCTTCGAATATCCTGTAATGGCATTTATGGGAGTGATGCTCGGACTTTTTGCCCGCGTAGCCCTGGAAACAGGATTATTTGTCGAATGGGGCTACAACCCCGATGTCGCTACTGACGAAGAGATGGGTCTGCCTATCTTATTGAGAAATATCCTGCCTGTCGGACTGATGGGGCTGATGATGTCAGCATATTTTTCAGCTATTCTGTCAACTGCCGATAGTTGTTTAATGGCCGCTTCCGGTAATCTGCAAACAGATATGCTGGACAAATTAGTGAAACGGAAACGCAGCAATAAAGAAATATTAAGAAATTCTCAGATTCTGACTCTTGCCATTGGCACCATCGCTCTAATTTTGGCCCTGGAAATGACCAATGTCCTCGATTTGATGCTATATTCTTATGCTTTTATGGTTTCCGGACTTTTTGTACCAGTGCTGGTAGCCTTATATGGTCGCAATAAAAGCACACCGGCAGCAATTGCGGCTATGATCGGTGGTGGAACAACTACTGTGCTCTTATCAGAGCTGCCCATTCAGCTCCCATATGGACTGGATGTTAATGTCTTTGGCATTACAGCATCAGCCATATTATATTTCGGACTTGCATCAATATTTAAAAATCAGCGAATTAAACAAAAAGACAGTCCTGCATAATAAAGAACAAAGTTGCATCATGGTAATAGCATCTTTTTTTATCTACTAAACAGAACCATAAATATGAAGCATAACATAATTCACCTTGAGCGATTAAAGTCTTTCCGCCGCGAGCTGCATCAGAATCCGGAGCTTGCCTTTCATGAACACCAAACAGCCAAACGTGTAAAGCAACTAATCACAAAATCAAACCCAACCAAAATTATCGAAGAAATTGGTAAAACAGGCATGGCTTTCTTTTTCGAAAGCGGAAAGCCTGGGCCTGTTATAGCTATACGCTCGGAGCTGGATGCGCTGCCAATAGAAGAAATCAATGATTTCAACTATGCTTCTTCAGTCGATAATGTTTCTCATAAATGCGGGCATGACGGACACATGACCATGGTTAGTGGCCTGGCCGAAATGCTCCGCGAAAATCCACCCGAAAAAGGTACTGTTATCCTGCTGTTTCAGCCGGCTGAAGAAACCGGAGAAGGGGCATTGCAGATGCTTTATGACAAAAAAATGAAGGACATCAAGCCCGATTATATTTTTGGCCTTCATAACCTACCCGGGAAACCGGCCGGACAGATCCTTAGCAGGGAAGGCATTTTTGCCAGCGCCTCTATTGGGATAATTATCCGCCTGAAAGGAAAAACCTCCCATGCTGCAGAGCCAGAAAATGGACTAAGCCCTGCAATAGCTATGGCTCAAAATGTAGAAATGCTCAGCAAGCTGGTGACAAAAGTTAAAGATGACTTGACTGACTTTGCCCTGATAACGGTCATCCATGCACGACTGGGCGAAAAGGCCTTCGGAACCACTCCCGGATATGCGGAGGTGATGGGCACAATTCGTTCTTATCAGAATAAAGACCTGGAAACCTTAAAAAGTCAGGCAGCAGATAAGGCCAAAGAAATAGCTCACAAACACGGCTTAAACGTTGAAATCGACTGGACGGAAGAGTTTTCTTCCACAGAAAATCATCCTGACTGCTATACTGTTGTAAAACAAGCTGCCAAAAACAACAATTTTGATTTTAAAGTGATGGACGAGCCCTACCGGTGGTCGGAAGACTTCGGTTATTTTACCCAAAAATACAAGGGGGCTATGTTTGCATTAGGTTCAGGAGAAAACACTCCGGATTTGCATAATCCGGATTATGATTTTCCTGAAAAATTAATCCCCTACGGCTTGAATATGTTTATGGAAATAATTACGTTAGCACTCCATAAAGAATAGTTAAATGTTTGCAACTTCCACCTTACATATTAACCGTAAAGCCCTGGAGAACAACCTGTCATTTATTCAGACGTATCTTGGACCCAACGTAGTCATGTCATCTGTCATCAAAGGGAATGCTTATGGTCATGGGATAGAAGTATTTGTTCCGTTAGCCGAAGCCTGTGGCATTAATCATTTCTCCGTCTTTAATGCCGACGAAGCCTATCGTGCATACAATGCCAGCATTAAGGAATCTACAATTCTGATTATGGGCATGATTGAAAATCAAGATTTACGCTGGGCTGTTGAGCATGATATTGAATTTTTTGTCTTTGAGTTTGACCGTTTGCAGGCGGCAGTTGAAATAGCTCAGGAGCTAAATAAACCGGCAAAAGTTCATATCGAAGTAGAAACCGGCATGAACCGCACGGGGTTTAACAATCAACAATTAAACAAGGTAATAAAAATCCTGAATGACAATAAGGCCCATTTGTCTTTAGAAGGACTATGCACGCATTATGCAGGAGCAGAAAGCATAGCCAATCATGCCCGAATCAAAACCCAGATAAGAAGATACCGCAGTGCTTACAAAAAGATGGTCAATCACAATTTAATTCCGGCAAAGCGGCATACAGCCTGCTCTGCTGCTGCGTTTTCGTATCCGGAAACCATCATGGACATGGTTCGCATAGGGATTATGCAATACGGCTTTTGGCCCTCTATCGAAACCTTCATCAATTATATCGGAAAGCAATTCAGCAAAACAGACCCGCTACACCGGGTTATTTCGTGGACAAGCACTGTAATGAGCACCAAAAGTGTCAAAACTGGTGAATTTATAGGCTATGGCACCAGCTATATCGCCCGTAACAACATGAAAATAGCGACTATTCCGGTTGGATACTCACATGGTTACAGCCGCTCATTAAGCTATCAGGGGAGGGTGTTGATTCACGGACACCGCGTTGATGTTATCGGCATTGTCAATATGAATCTGCTGATTGCTAAGATCAATGATGTACCCGAAACCAAAAAAGGCGACGAGGTGGTTATGATCGGAACTCAGGGCGATGCTGAAATTACGGTAGCCTCGTTCAGCGACTTTTCTGATCAGTTAAACTATGAATTATTAACCCGTTTGCCGATGGATATCCCCCGGGTTGTGAAAGTATAATACGGCTTAAGATTTAATCGCACGAAGATCTGTTCCTGTAGGGCTCTGGAAAACTCTCAGGTCGAATTCATGAAGAACAGCCAGCACATGGTCAAAGATATCTGCCTGCACTACTTCATAATCGGCCCAGGCCTGATCCCTGGAAAAACAGTAAAGTTGCAACGGCAGACCGTTCTCTGAGGGTTCAAGCTGACGGACCAATATCAACATTTCATCATTGATTTTTGGGTGACGCTTTAAGTATTCCATCAGATATGCTCTTAAGACACCAATATTCGTTTGTCTGCGTCCGTTTACTACAACAGTGTTATCAATACCATGTTGTTGGTTGTACTTGTCCAACTCTGCTTGTTTGGATTTCAGATAATCCTGGAGGACATAGATTTTATTCAGGCGTTCCAGGTCCTGCTGTGTCAAAAGACGAATGGTGTTTTGATCGATTTTGATCGATCGCATTATCCGGCGTCCCCCCGACTCCTGCATCCCCCTCCAGTTTTGAAAAGAACTGGTAATCATAGAGTAAGTAGGAATGGTAGAAATGGTTTTATCCCAGTTTTGCACCTTTACTGTAGCCAGAGTAATTTCCTGTACAATACCATCAGCATTGTAGTCTGGCATAGATATCCAATCGCCAACACGCACCATATCATTGGCTGAAAGCTGCACACTACCAACCAAGCCAAGGATAGTATCTTTAAAAATCAACAACAAAACGGCTGTCATGGCACCCAGGCCGGCCAGCAAGGTAAACGGATCCTTTCCAATCAGAATAGAAACGATGATAATGATAATAACAGAATATACTATTATTTTAACGACCTGTATATAGCCTTTGATCGGCTTTGTTATTGCAATGTCATAGGTGTTATAAATTTCATTGGCAGCATTTAAAAAGGAATCCAGCGACAGCAAAATCACAATCGCCATATAAATCTTTGTTGCTGACTGTAAAATATTTAACCACACCGGGTACTCCGATAAAGTAGCCGGGATCAAATAATAGAGGACTATGGCAGGCGCCAGGTGAGCCAGATGATGAAACACCTTACGCTGGTAGATACGGTCATCCCAATCTGTTTTTGTTTTTCGGGTTAATCGCTTTACGAATGATAAAAGTATCTTTTTTGACAACCGATCAATAACAAAAATCAAACCAACAATGAAGATAAAGACAATGATATTCTTTACAATAAGAGCATAACTGGCGGTCATTCCAATATGCTCTAACCAATGGGCAAACTCCGTACTTAGTGATTCAATCATAATAATCTAAGATTAACTTTGTCCAAAGATAAAAAACAAATCCAAGCACTATTATTTATGTGTTTAAAAAAAACCGGTTACGAAACAATATTGCGGTCCTTCATTTTATTGGCGATATAGACAAAAGGCGTATCGGCAGCAGCAACAATCCATTTGAGGAAATAGGTAGTCAGCACAATTTCAATTAACACATCCATTTGATAAACCCCATAAAAAGCGATAAAAGTAAATATCACACTGTCTATCAACTGTGAAACCATAGTAGACAAGTTGTTGCGCAACCAGATATTTTTTCGTCCGGAGAACTTTTTTGCCCACATATGATAGGCCCAGATATCATGTTTTTGAGATGCCAGGTAGGCTAGAAAACTGGCAAACACAACACGAGGCATAAAGCTAAAGATATTGGAGATACTCTCATAGGTTTGCCTGGCAAATTCATCTTTCATTGGTTCGAATAACAGGGCCAGATTCATCAGCAAGGTCATACTCACCAGGCTAAAAAATCCAATCCAGACAGCCTTATTGGCTTCCTTTTTGCCATAATTTTCTGATAAGATATCGGTAACCAGGAAAGAAGAAGCATAGACAATATTGCCCAGGGTAGCTGCAAAGCCAAAAAGTTCAATTCCCTGGATCACCTGGATATTGGCAATGATAGCAGAAATAGGCACCCAGATAAAGAGCCCCATCTTTCCAAAGATGCGGTAAGCCAGCAGTATCAGGGCAAAATTTGCCAGCAACATGGCCAGCCAGAAAATTTCATTCATCGGTATCGCTTTAGGGCACAAAAATAGAAAAAGCCGCTGGCTTTCCAACGGCTTTTCCAAAATATCCTATTCTGATGATCATTTATTTAATCATCATGCGTTTGGCTAAACGTTTACCGTCAGCTTCAAGCATGTAGAAATACATACCAGCGTCAAGATCGTTTACAGAAAAAGTAGCCTTATATTGTCCGGCTTCTTTCTGTCCCAGCTCTTCGGTTTTAACAATTTTACCACTCATATCCAATACCTGAACAGTAACATTAGCAGCTGATTGAATCTGATAGTCAAGGTTTACGACATCAACAGCAGGGTTAGGATATGTTTCCATACGAATACCATTAACAAAGTCGTGCTCATTGATATCTGTGGTTGAATTATCAATAACCGGAAAGAAGGCGAGGTCAATTTGAAAACCCCAGGCTTCCATCATCGTATGCCATGCTCCGTCAGACCATTGCTCCCATGCAAATTCTGTGTTTGCCTGAGGATCCTGATCATCACTATGAATGATACCCAGGGTATCATCAATATTGGCAAAGTCGAGCGCAAGGGCATAATCATTCCACATAGGGATAGGCGCGTTCAAAACAACCGGAGTCAAACCGGTAGTATCAACATCGGTATCCATATTGAGTGTAACCTGGTCTAAAACTGTTCCCGGGCCGGCAACAGTGCCTGCAGTAGAGGTGCCTGATCCGTCCATGGCATAAACAATACCGGTAACATCATCAGCCCCACTTACAATTTCTTTTGCTCCTACATAAATCAGGAAACCTTCCAGATTATAGCCATTGGATACAGGAAATTGCTGTGCTTTAGCAAAATCGCCATAATCGTTGGTTCCTGCAATGTATCCGCCATTGCTGGGCGCTAACAACAAGGTTCCATTTGCAATACCATAAGGAACCAGGGTATCGGTCGGGGTTTTGGAATCAAAATTCATTTCTTTGATTACTTTCCCATTCAGTTCGTTTCCCATTTCTTTGACAACCTTCTGTTGTCCTACTACATAGCCTGAAATGGCTATCATCATCATAAATAAATAAAACTTTTTCATAACATTATCAATTTTGAATTAATTAAAACTAGATTTTTTACTTTAGTGTCTGCCCATAACCCCGGAGCGTATTCCATAATCATCATACCTAAAATTTACAAGGTATTTAAAATCCAGGAGCTTGCTTTGGTTAACTACTGTTTTAAATACGAGCATGACAAAGAGATCAGACATTACGGACACTCACTAATTATTGCTTTTTCTTTTTGGATTTATCTAGCAGCGTTCTGTCATCTTCTACTTTGTCTCCTCTGGAAATGACTCCATCAACTTTATCATTTTTCACTTCATCTCCTTCGAGTTTGCTTTCACGCGGTGCTTTATCTTTTTTTGATTCGTCTTCAACGACGGTACCGCCTTCAATTGTTTTTTGCGGATCAGCCTTTTTAGTTTCCTCCTGAGGCTGAGCTTGCTGCTGTGTGGCATTTTCGTCGTTTTGTTCAACCTGGGTTGAATCCTTGGTTCCGTCTGCATCATCAGCAGTGTTTTTGTTATCGCAGGCAACAAATGCCATAAATGCCAGTGCGATCAAACCAATTTTTAAGCTTACTGTTTTCATAATTGTGGGTTTCATTTTTTGGTTTTAATTATCAAACAAAGATAATATCTTTTTGCATAATACCAATAACACAATCAGGATTTATAATAAAGAAATACATAATTCTATCAGCAGCCTATTTGTATTTTCATTTTGATCACACATAAGGCAACATACAGCTAGCGTTACCTGTAGTGTTTAACAATAGCAGAGAAGTTTTGTTTACAAAACCACAGATATCCCATACAGACGTGGTTGATTTTTAACATTCTTTCACACTTCTGTTTCACAATAAGGCGGGCGCATAATTCGTTTATAAACTACATTTTCATCCTGATCCAATCATGTTGAAAATGGCATAAAGCCTTTCAAAAGTCCATAGAAGGTTTGATTTCTTGTGAGGGTGAATTAAAAGCTCTGTTTTTTGAATTTAATGTATTCAATAATAATTTTCCTCATGATTGCTTTTGATTCACCCTCTTTCTTATTTTTGCAAAAACAACACTATGCAAGCATACATACATTGGGCTGTTGACCCTACCTTAATTAGTTTGGGAGGCCTGGAGATAAGATACTACGGACTTTTTTTTGCCACCGGATTTATTCTGGGTTATTTCATTATGCAAAAAATATTCAGGCATGAAGGGATACCGGAAAAAGAGCTGGACTTACTAACAACAGTTGTAGTAATCGGCACTATTCTGGGTGCCCGTCTTGGGCATGTGATTTTTTATGAGCCTCAGTATTATTTAAAAAACCCTGCAGAGATACTCATGATCTGGCACGGAGGGCTGGCAAGCCATGGCGGCGCAATTGGAATTCTGCTTGCCTTATTGTATTATAAAAGGAGGTCGGTAAAAAAATCATACCTATGGATACTGGATCGCCTGGCTATTCCAACAGCTTTAGCCGGTGGATTTATCCGCTTGGGTAATTTAATGAACTCCGAAATTGTAGGTGCAAAAACAGATGTTGCCTGGGCCTTTATCTTCGAGCAGCCCTGGGTTGACAATGCCCCCCGGCATCCGGCGCAATTGTATGAGGCACTGGCATATTTTGCCTCAGCAGCATTTTTATATTTCCTATATCATCACTTCAAAGAAAAAACACCACGCGGACGGATTTTAGGTTGGTTTTTTATTCTGGTGTTTAGTTTCCGGTTTATCATCGAGTTCTTTAAAGCCAATCAGGTAGAATTTGAATCAACGATGAGTTTAAATATGGGACAATGGCTTTCCATTCCTTTTGTGATTGCCGGTATCATAATTTTATACCGCTCTTTTGCTCCGTCAAATCAAATACCAGATCCGGTGTCACAAGCTTAAGAAGTGTTTGTTACGCTACAATAATTTGAACAACATGGCAGATGCTGAAATTCATGGACAAACTCTATTTAGCCATGGTGTTTTCTGTTTGCTGTGCTGAGAATTTCCCCATCCTCAGATTGCGATGAATGGTTTGCGCCGAGGCTGCAATCAACAGGACAATTACCAAATACATCGTTAAGCGCTTGTAGATAATGCGTGTTTTAATCAGACGCCTTAGCGTTTGGTTAATAAAATAGGAAGCAATAATCACGACTGACAGCGAAGGAAAAAACATATACTGCTCACTCACACGCGAGCCGGAGGTGAAAAACACGTTCGAATAACCGGCAAAAGTGATTAAGAAAAGTAAAATACAAAAAGCTATAACATCTTTATGCCATATCTTAATCAACGCAAACAAAATTATTCCGCCCCAAAGAATAAAAGAGACATAGACTAATGGATCATGAAAACTAGCCAAATCTACAGCAATATAAGATGCCTCCTCAAGAGGAACAGGAAAAAACAGCATCCTCAAATAGAGTAAGAAAGCAAATAACAATGTTGCAAATCTGTCGGCTGCTGAGGCCTGCGGATAAACTGATGAGGATAATGCTGTTTGAACAGGCCAACCGCTTCCAAAACCCAAAGCTTCCATTCGCAAATAACCATATAAAAACAAAGCTACGACCATCGGGATAAGCAAAATAAGAATCTTTTTCACAGGCTCATCACGAAAGACCCAAACCATCAGGGGTGCCAGAAGCAATAAACTCAACGAAATTTCTTTTGACAACAAAGCCAAAAAATAAGAGATAAAAATCAGAACCAAATAAGCCTGGCGTCTGTGGTCAATATAAAGCAAAACAAAATGTAAGCTAAGCAAAGACCAAAACATAGCCAACAGTTCATCACGTTGAGAGATATGAGCAACAACACCGCTATGCAAAGGATGCACGATATACAAAGCAGCCGCTAATAAAGGCAGTGTCAAATACCAGGGCTTCTGATAGTAAAACTTAAATAAAACTCTTAAAAACAGAAAAAGGACAGCTGCGATAAAGGCATAAATTAAAATATTGACCCAATGAGCCACAAATGCATTATGGCCTACAAACCTTTTTTCCAAAACATAAGACATGATTGCAAGTGGCCGGTATTGCCCGCTAAGAAATGTACTGCCTGGTGATCCCTGTATATCACCACGTGAATCAGAAAACAAAATACGGGACAGCGGATCCGCCCCCTCTTGTACTAAGGGGTTATCCAAAACTAAAGTGCGGTCTTGCTCAGAATATCCAAGCCCAACGGTTATAAGGTACAGGCCCACAGCTAATAAAAACAGCATAAGCACCTGCAACAACACAGGCGACTCCCGGTAAGCTTTTTCCTGTTCTTTATTTTGGAATACCTTCATCGGTTCATTATTTTTTATTTAATAGGTCCCCGTCATTTATTCGGAGGATCTCGCCATAACAAATCATATTCCAATCATGCCCGTGTATGACCAAATTTTTGTCATGGCCCGGTTCAACATCTGAAAATCTGTCCCAAATATAAACAAATTTAATACTGCTGAAAATCGGGATATAATAAATATCCGGATCGTTTTTGCTGAAAGGCATTCAGCTCTTCCTGCCAGGATTGCCGGATTTTTTCTTCTGACCACCCCTGCCGTATTTTCTGCTTTAGCGTAGCATTACCAGCCAACTTATTAAAAAAAGGTTTAAAGAAATAATCCTGATTAGCACTCTTTAGATAGGATTGGATCAACCAGTGTAAGTGAATCTTCCGTTCATTTGCCAATGCCAAAGAGGTATCGCGAAGGTCCCAGCCAAAACAGGTTTCATCCTGATGTTTGGGGTAGCGGCTGGCCCCGGGAACAGAGCGCGGAGTAAACTGAAATCCTCCCTGCTCAAGCTCTGGATGGCCAACAACCTGAAACGGAAACACCGTTCCACGTCCAATACTCATAGGTGTGCCTTCAAACAATCCAAGACTGGGATAAAGGTATACCGCCTTCATATTGGGCAAATTTGGCGAGGGAGCTATGGGCAATTGATATAAGCTGTCGTGGGTATAATTTGCCACAGGAATAACCGTCAGCTTAACCTGGATTCTATCGCTCAGCCAACCCTCCCCATTAATCATTTTAGCCAACTCAGCAGTTGTCATTCCATGTACTAATGGTATCGGATGCATCCCAATAAACGATTGATATTGTTCATTCAGCACAGGCCCATCCATATAGAACCCGTTAGGATTCGGGCGGTCGAGCACCATAAACTCAATACCCATCTCAGCACAACGCTCCATCACATAATGCATCGTAGATATATAGGTGTAGAAGCGCACTCCCACATCCTGCAAATCGAAAATAACCATATCTAAACCTTGCAAATCGCTAATCGACGGCTTACGGTTTTTTCCATACACACTGATAATTTGCACACCCGTTTTTGGGTCTTCCCCACTATCAACATGCTCTCCAGCTTCAGCCTCACCACGAAAACCATGCTCCGGAGCTAAAACACGATCTACATCAAAACCGGCATTTAATAAAGTATCCAATAAATGAACTCCGCCAATACGGCTGGCCGGGTTCGCTACTATACCTATGGTCTTTCCTTTCAGTAAAGGAAAATACTGTGCTGTTCGCTCGGCGGCCGGAGTAATCTTTGCTGGATCATTTTGCTGTATTTTTCCTGACGACTCTTTGGAAACATGCATGTCACATGCTGTAGCTGTCATCATTATCCCATAAAAAAAGAAAAAAAAGAAACTTCTACCCCGATATTGTCCCATAAAACGTATTTTTGAACTCATAAAATAAGCCTTTAGTCTGGTAATTAATAAACTTTCAGTTGCAGGATTATATTGGCAACGATCAAACAAAAATAATCATTTTGAACTTTGAGCAGTTTGTAGCTTTCAGAATGCTAAAAAAAGACCGCGAGAATTTCTCGCGACCAATCATACGCATTGCTATTACAGCAATTGCACTGGGTGTGGCCATTATGCTCATTGCAACGGCTGTGGTTACAGGCTTTCAAAAAAGTGTTACAGAAAAAGTAACCGGATTCAGCTCTCACATACAAGTGGTTAGCTACAACAATAATAAATCGTGGCAAATCGACCCTATCGATAAACATCAAAACTTCCTGAAAGAATTAGAAAAAAACCCGGACATTAAACATATTCAGGCATTTGGACTAAAAGCAGGAATATTAAAACATCAGGATCAAATTTTAGGCAGCGTTCTTAAAGGAGTTGATCAGCAATACGACTGGTCTTTTATTCAAGAAAACCTTATACGGGGAAAGCTTCCTCATATTACAGATTCTGCAAAGTCTAATGAAATTATTATTTCTTCCTATCATGCCCGCAAATTACACTTAGATACAGGACAGTCGGTATTGATGTATTTTGTTCAGGATCCGCCACGCTACTATAAATTTGACATCACGGGAATCTACAGCTCCGGAATTGAAGAACTAGACCAGCGTTTCATTCTATGCGACAACCGTTACATTCAAAATCTAAATAACTGGAACGAAGAACAGGTGGCAGGCTATGAAATATTTCTTCATGACATCAATAAACTCGAAGAATATACTACCTATATTTATGAGCAAAGCAGCTTTGACCTGAAGGTGGAAAATATTAACACACTCAACCCACAAATCATGGACTGGCTGGAAATGCTCAATACCAATGTGGTTATTATCTTAAGCTTAATGCTTATTGTCTCAGCGATTACCATGGTATCCACATTGCTTATACTGATTTTGGAAAAAACAGCTATGATTGGCGTCTTTAAAGCCATGGGCAGCACCAACAGAAGCATTAGAAATATCTTCCTGATGAACACCTTATATATTGCCGGCAAAGGTCTATTATGGGGGAATATCATAGGCTTAAGTATACTGTTGATTCAAAAGCTAACAGGGTTAATATCCCTGGATGAAGCTACCTATTTTATGGCTTACGCTCCTGTTAATTTTAACATCATTCATATTTTACTTATCAACACAGGCACCCTGCTTACCTGCTTAATATTCATGCTATTCCCTGCCTATATGGTGAGTAGAATATCTCCGGTCAATGCGATCCGGTTTGAATAATTAATTTTTGACTTCACCCCGGCAAACGATGTTTTTTAGCTTCACAGTTTAACTATTTATGATTTTATTCCCATAAAAATTCATAAAAAACTTTCATGTTTGTCCATTAATTATTAGTTTTGTAGCAAGTTCGTCCTGAAATAAATTCATTAATAAGAAAAAATAGTTTTATCCGCGAACTATACATGTCACCGTAAAACACATTACAGCTTAAATAAAAATCTGATTATAAACGAATTAATTAATTAACCTTTAAATAATATCAATTATGGAAAAATTCAACTTTTGGAAAAAGCTCGGTTTATTGCTGGCTTTAATCTTAATGCTAAGCTCATCTGGTTTCGCGCAAATTCAGGT
Source organism: Bacteroidota bacterium (assembly GCA_051748205.1). GTDB lineage: Bacteria > Bacteroidota > Bacteroidia > Bacteroidales > PWNQ01 > PWNQ01. Next base: position 26,691 of record JBNJHE010000026.1, read on the forward strand.
GGGAAATGGCACATCTACAGGTAATTCTGTACCTATAGAGCCATTTTATGGCTACAGTATTTCTCAACAGATTTACCTGGCATCAGAAATTAATGCATCAGGGACCATCACTACATTGCAATTTTACTTTGATGGCAGCTCATTATCGAATTCAAATGACTGGACTATTTACATTGGTCATACATCAAAAACATCATTCAGCAGTTCCAGTGATTGGGTAAGTTTTAGCACACTAACCCAGGTTTACTCTTCAACATTTACAGACCCGGCAACTTCAGGCTGGATTACTTTTGACATTACTGACTGGACCTATAATGGCACAGATAATATTGTTGTTGGTGTCGTTGAGGCAGCATCAAGCTACGATAGCGGAAGTGATGAATTTTATTGTACGTCCACTACCAATGACAGAAGTATTGAAGACCATAACGACACAAGTCCTTATTCGGTTTCATCACCACCTACGGGGACATTAAGAGCTTATATCCCCAACATTATTTTTGGTGGCATCCAACAAAGCTGTCCTCCCCCAACAAGTTTATCAGTAAATAACGTTACGGGGTCTTCT
>JBNJHE010000027.1:0-27043 GCA_051748205.1 Bacteroidota bacterium
AACATTGAACATTGAACATTGAACATTGAACATTGAACATTGAACATTGAACATTGAACATTGAACATTGAACATTAAATTTAGACAGATGAAAAAAGTTGCCGGATTATTACTGGCATTGTTATTCAGTTTATTTGCTGTAGCGCAATCCAGCCTGGATACTTCCAGTCCTGATTCTTCAACCCCTAATTCAATAGAGCAAGCCCGGCCTTCGACAGATTCCACGCTGCAATCAGCTACAAATAACCAGGCCGACACCCTTAGCGAGGCTACCACTACTACAGACGAATCCAATATTCTGCTAAATAATGAACAGGCCATGGGCTTTAGCCTAAACAGCTTACTCAGGGGCCTGCTGGGAATGCTTACTGTAATTTTGATCGCCTTTGTTTTTAGCTCCAACAGAAAAGCAATAAACTGGAAGGTAGTCTTCATCGGCCTTGCAATACAAGTACTCTTAGCTTTTGGCGTATTGACAGTCCCTTTCGTACAGGCTTTTTTCGAATTTTTCAGCCGTGTCTTTGTCAAGATACTGAACTTCACCAATGCCGGAAGTGAATTTCTTTTGGGCGACTTAATGAACACAGAATCTTTTGGTTATATTTTCGCCTTTCAGGTTTTACCCACCATTGTTTTTTTCTCTGCGCTAACCAGCGTCCTGTTTTACCTGGGCATTATTCAAAAAATTGTTTATGCATTGGCATGGCTTATGACAAAAGCCCTGCAGCTATCAGGGGCTGAAAGCTTGTCGGTAGCAGGCAATATTTTTCTTGGCCAAACCGAATCACCCTTAATGATCAAAGCGTATCTGGAAAAAATGACCAGAAGTGAAATTCTGCTGGTTATGTTAGGGGGGATGGCTACTCTGGCCGGAGGCGTATTAGCCGCTTATATCAGCTTTCTGGGCAATGGGGACAGGCTACAGGAGCTACTGTTTGCCAAGCATTTATTGGCAGCATCGATTATGGCAGCACCCGGAGCAGTGGTGATCTCTAAAATTTTAGTCCCCCAAACCGAATCAATTAACAAGGAGGTTTCGGTGCGTCAGGAAAAACTGGGCAGTAACTTTTTGGAAGCAATGTCCAATGGTGCCACAGAAGGATTTAAACTGGCTGCAAATGTTGCTGCAATGCTTTTAGTTTTTGTTTCTTTTATTGCCATGTTTAATTATATTGTTGGTCAGATGGGAGAATGGTCGGTATGGATTTTTATCCTTTTTGCTTTTTTAAGTGCTTTTCTGTTCTATTTCATCAAAAGAAAAGCTCCCAAAGCAACAGCCTTTCTGGGGCTTTTATTTTTGTTTGTAATCATATTCAACTATATAGGAAAAGATTACTTTGATTTCCATGCAATCAACAGTTATATTGCATCCAAAACCAACGGCGATTACACACAAATAACGCTGGAATTTCTATTGGGCTATACTTTTGCCCCGCTGATGTGGTTGCTTGGTGTTGCTGTTGAGGACATTACTCTGGTAGGGCGCCTATTGGGCGAAAAGATTATCATGAGTGAATTTATCGGGTATGTAAGTTTGTCAGAGCTAAAAAATGCCGGAGAGTTCACTCACTATAAGTCAATTATCATGTCGACCTATATGCTTGCCGGCTTTGCAAATTTTGCTTCCATTGGCATTCAGATCGGAGGCATCGGTTCATTAGCTCCGGGCAAAAAAACGCTGTTATCACAGTATGGGATGAAAGCATTACTGGGTGGCACCTTAGCATCTCTTATGTCGGCTACAATAGTTGGGATGATTATGGGCTAATCAGAAAAAACACCAATTCGAAAAACTATAACAAGGTATGAAGCAATATATCAATCTGCTAAATCACGTCCTGGAACATGGAGTAAAAAAAGATGATCGTACAGGCACCGGCACCATCAGCGTTTTTGGCTATCAGATGCGCTTTAACCTGGAAGAAGGATTTCCAGTACTGACCACAAAAAAACTACACTTACGCTCCATCATCCATGAACTGCTATGGTTTTTACAAGGCGAAACCAATGTAAGGTATCTGCAAGAAAACAAAGTTAGGATATGGAATGAGTGGGCTGACGCACAAGGCAATTTAGGCCCTGTCTATGGATATCAATGGCGCAGCTGGCCGGATTACCATGGAGGGCATATCGATCAGATCAAGCAGGTGATTCAAGCTATTAAGCATAAACCTGATTCGCGGCGACATATAGTCAGCGCCTGGAATGTAGGCCAGCTGGAGGATATGAATTTGCCACCCTGCCATATTCTGTTCCAGTTTTATGTCGCTGATGGCCGGCTGTCTTGCCAGCTGTATCAACGCAGTGCTGATATCTTTTTAGGGGTGCCGTTTAATATTGCATCCTATGCGTTATTGCTAAAAATGATTGCGCAAGTGACTGGATTGAAAGCCGGAGATTTTGTGCATACACTTGGGGATGCGCATATCTATCTAAACCATCTGGAGCAGGTAAATATGCAAAAAGATCGTCGACCCTATCCCCTTCCGGAAATGAAAATTAATCCGGAGATAAAAAATATCGATGATTTTTCATTCAGCGATTTTGAATTAGTCAATTATCAATCACACCCCCATATTAAGGGCCAAATATCGGTATAATATGAATCCAACCCTTTCATTAATTGTAGCTGTTGCTCAGGATAATGTCATCGGCAAAGACAACACCATGCCCTGGCATTTGCCAGCTGATTTAAAGCATTTTAAATCAATTACCTATGGACACCCTGTGATCATGGGAAGAAAAACATTTGAGTCCATTGGAAAACCCCTGCCGGGCAGAAAAAATATCGTACTCAGTACCGGAAAAGCTATTGCTGCGAAACACCAGGACATAATTTTGGTGCATTCGATGGCTGATGCATTAAAAGAATGCAGAGAAGCTGAGGAAGTTTTTGTGATTGGCGGAAATTCAATTTATCAGTTGGCGCTACCACTAGCAGAGCGCATATATCTTACCAGGATAGATGCGCAATTTCCAGGAGACACATTTTTTCCTGAGCTCAACAAAAATCGTTGGGTAGTAGTTGAAGAAGAGAAACATCAGGCAGATGATAAAAACCCTTATGATTATATCTTTCAGACATTAGAAAAGGCCAGGGCGACATCAAAGTAGGTTTAGGTTTTCCGCTTTTTCTTTTTTGCCGCAGGGAACAGGATATTGTTCAGGATTAAGCGATATCCGGCTGAATTGGGATGCAGCTCCAGTTTAGTTGGTGGATCACCCACAAGATGCTGATAATCTTCCGGGTCATGGCCACTTAAAAAGGACCAGGTACCATCTCCACGGGTTCCATGAATATAGCGCACTTCATTCAGTGCTTTGTTTTCACCCATTATCAGGACTTCCGATTTTAAAACGTCTTTACGAAAAGCCGTTGTTTGCCCCATAAAACCCTTGATGATCCGTGTATGGTTTTGGGTTAACATTGTAGGCACCGGATCCCATTTGGCTGAAAACTCAAACAAAGTAAAAAAATCATTTTCTTTTTGCACTTTAGCCATACGGGTGCGGGGGTTGATGTCAATATTAGAAATTTCGTATTCATAAGGATTCGTGCTAATCTTGAAATTTTCAAAGGCAAAACAGTTATCATAATTAAGTTTTTCCTGAGCATTCGGATCCATGGGGTCACCGTCAAACATTTTAGCGCAAATATCAACACCATCAGCAGCCAGAGCGACATCATAAGAATCGGGAGCTGAGCACATTGCAAACAAAAACCCACCGCCCAGCGTAAAATCCCGAATACGCTTAGCGACAGCTAATTTCATTTGCGATACTTTTTGATACCCCATTTTTCGGGCCATTTCTTCATTGCTTTTCACCTGTTGCTGATACCACTTAGCCCCCCTGTAATTCGCCCAGAACTTTCCATATTGCCCGGTAAAGTCTTCATGATGTAGATGAAGCCAGTCGTATGTCGGCAAGTCCCCTTCCAGCACTTCCTTATCATAAACAATATCATAAGGAATCTCGGCGTAAGTAAGCACCAAAGTAACAGCATCATCCCAGGGCTGCTTATCTTTTGGAGAATATACAGCTATTTTGGGTGCTGTCTGCAATCTAACAGCATCCATATTTTTTTCAGGACTGGATATGGATTGCACAATAGAAGCGGCCTGAGCATCTGAAAGGACCTCATAGCTAATTCCACGTGCAACACATTCCTCTTCCAGGCTTGGGTGATGCTGAAACATAAAACTCCCCCCCCGATAATTCAACAGCCATTGAACTTCTACTTCCTGTTCTAATGTCCAATAGGCTACTCCATATGACTTCAGGTGATCCTTTTGCTCATCATCCATAGGTACCAGAATATGAGCAGCCCACATAACATGGGTCAAAAAGATAAAAAACAGGGTATAAGGAATTTTTTTGTTCATCAGTCTAAATTTTATTAAACAGGTACGATGTTTTCCCCGTCTTTTTTTCGGGGGGCTCGCCATGACACATCATCTTTTAACTATACACTTTTCATTTTTTTAATCATGTGTGTGTTAAAGTTTTTGTCATGGCTCAGTTCATTTATTATAATCATGTAAGTGTATCAAAATTTTTGTCTTATCCCGATTCATCATTAAAGCAAAAATTTCAGATATAGTATAACGATTAAAGAAAAAAGATGTTTTAAAAAAGATTAAAACGGCACTTCATCGGGATCATTTTCCGACTCATCAAAATCGCTATTCATCTTTGAGGGGATGGTAAAGGAGTTTCCTGATTGATCAAAATCCGAATTAGGGGCGATGCTACTAAATTCATTCGCCATATCTTCCTCATAATCTTTAAACTTAGCATATTTCCCGATAAACTTCAGCTTGATTTCATCCAAAGGCCCGTTTCTATGCTTGGCAATAATAACTTTAGCCATACCCTTTGTTGGCTGTCCATCGTCATCTTCTTCAAGCTTATAATACTCGGGGCGATAAATAAAACTAACCATATCGGCATCCTGTTCAATAGCGCCGGACTCTCTAAGGTCGGACAAGAGGGGCTTTTTGGAACCACCTCTGGTTTCAACCGAACGATTCAGCTGGGAAAGAGCAATAATAGGCACATTCAATTCTTTGGCCAGGGATTTCAAGGAACGCGAAATAGTACTAATTTCCTGTTCCCGGTTTCCGGCATCAGAACCGGCCGCCGACATAAGCTGCAGGTAGTCAATAATAATCAATTGAATATCATGTTGAGCTTTCAGCCGTCGACTTTTTGCTCTAAGCTCAAAAATTGTTAAGGCCGGGGTATCATCAATAAACAGAGGTGCATCAACCAGGGCATTCACCTTAGAGTTAAGCTGCTCATATTCATAACTTTCAAGCTGACCCTTTTTAAGTTTTTCAGCTTCCAGCTCTGTTTCACTGGAGATCAAACGAGTAACCAATTGCAATGCAGACATTTCGAGAGAAAACATAGCCACAGGCTGCTTGTGATCTACGGTAATATTTCGGGCCATAGAAAGAACAAAAGCAGTTTTTCCCATACCAGGGCGAGCTGCCAGCACGACCAGATCCGACTTCTGCCAGCCTGAGGTTAGGCGGTCGAGTTGAGTAAAGCCTGACGGCACTCCACTAACCAGCCCTTCGCGGCGCCCCGCTTCTTCAATGTTTTCTATAGCCGAGGAAATCAGCGTCTGCATGGATTCACCGCCTTTACGCAAATTTTCCTCACTCACCGAAAACAGATTTTGCTCAGCGCGATCTAATAAATCAAAGACATCAGTAGTGTCTTCAAAAGCATCATGAATAATCTCGGAAGAAATGCGTATGAGCTCTCGTTGAATAAACTTCTGCGCTATAATCCGGGCATGATATTCTACATTGGCTGAAGAAGCAACACGATTGGTTAGCGTTGAAATATAATACGGACCACCGACAAAATCGAGCTTCCCATTTGTCTTTAGCTCGTTGGTAACAGTAAGAATATCGATGGGCTCGGCCTTGGAAAAAAGTTGCTGGATGGCAGAAAAAATCTCCTGATGGGCTTCTTTATAAAACATACCCGGCTTCACAATGTCGATAGCCTGATTAACAGCGTCTTTCTCCAGCATCATCGCCCCCAAAACGGCTTGTTCCATTTCGGTTGCTTGTGGAGGTATCTTTCCATGATCCTGAAAGGTCGATTTTGCCTTGTTTTGAAAAGCCTTAGCTTTGTTTTTCAGCTTTTTATCATCCTGATTTTCCATATTTCAAATATAGTATGAATCCCGTGTATCTATTTCCTGTCTGAAATTTTTTTTTCAACATTCCCAAATGCCTTTTCATAATCCTCTAAGCCACCAATCGTTATTATGGTCACCTGAACTAATTTAGATTCAAACAACAGATGAAAGAATTTTTATATCACAGTAACTCATTAAGATGATATAAAAAATCATATTCAAACTTCAGATATTGTTCTAAATAAAGTCTGGCTTTCTCTCCTATATCTTCTTTACCAGCAACATAACCCTCCAATAGATAATCGTTTAACTTAATATTAAATAATTCATTGGAATAATTCTTCATAGTGAACGGACTACTGTTTAGCAAAATATTGGAAATATTTTCAGCAGTAAACTCTCCTCTGAGATCCGGATGGATATATTGCCCACTATCAAACAAATCATAGAGATTAAACAGTTGATCATGAAAAACAGACTTCAGGATATCGATCCCATCATTATTATCGGAAAAAATAATAACAGGGACATTAAGTTTTTTTATTTTGGACAAAACATCAGTAAACCCTTTAATTGAAAAATCCTTTATATCAAGGCTCCATTCAAAAGCCAGATTTTGTCTGTGGTTGCTCACCTGCAACATAGCTGGTATACTTTCATAGGGTTTCATTCCTTGAGCCACAGGTATCGCAGGGCGAATCATAAAAAAGTGCAGCAAATAAAACTGATCCTTAAGAGCTAAGCGTAGAGGATTTATGGCTTGATGGCTGTAATAGGGCTTCTGATTAAGGTAAGCCTGCTTTTCCAAATACAACGTATGGTCTGATTCTGGGACATCCAGGTCCTCGATAGCAATAATTCCTTTCTTATAGGCGTCAAACTTCTCCTGAGGGTTTAAAAAATGCAGGTCAAAAACAGAATTCTTTTTGATGTGTTTCCAGCAATGGCCAATAAAGTCGCAGGGATAAGGGTCGCGACAATGGGGCCCGATATCAATTAAAGGAGACTTTTTAAGCTTCAGTGTATTTTTAGCTTCTTCAATATTATCAGCAATCACCAGCTGACGATCCAGCACCTGATCTTTGACAGAGCGGATAACAAACAAATCTTTCAGATCCAGCTCGCCATCCCTTTCATAATCAGGATTTACATAAACCAAAGCAATATCTTCTAGCTCCAGGCCTGAATGGGTAATTACATAATACTGCAAAGCCGCATCAAGAATATATGTTGATGAAATCCGTTTCGAGCTTTTAACCTCATACGCAAAGAATTTACCATTGTCGTTGACTAAGACATCCATCATAACAAGCACACGATCAAACTGAAAAGTGGCCTCATAAATCACCTTTTCTCCTGCTTCTATGGCTTCTTTTGTCTTTACCACTGCTTGCTGATATTGCGATGGAGATTTGGGAGCCATATTGATACCATGCGGGAACAGGTCACGCGCCAGCTCACCGACACGAGTTCCACGCTTAAATTTCGCCTGTTGTTCGGGACTCATTTTATCCCGCAAAAACGGTCGCTTTTTGTGAAGATACAAAGATTTCTGACACTGGGCGGACCGTATGAATGTCGACTTTGATAATAAATGCTTTTCCATAATCAAGCCTATCTATTTTTGAAAAGGAGCACAAAGGTAACATATTCTTAAGCTCATCCCCTGAGAAGAGAAAATAAAAAGCTGAAATTAATAAGCTGTTTTCCACAGAAACATAATTCATTTATCAGAGAAAAACATTTTCTTTGCATCTTCATAAAATGCCGGTATTAATGTCTGTCTTACAACTAAAATCATTGAATGCGAAAGAGCAAAAAGCTTTTAGCCTTCATATGCTCTTTTCCCTGATTGAAGGAGGCATTAAAGGAGTATTGGTGTTAAATGAATTTGTCTTTTTAAAAAGTTTACAAGGGTCCGACTATCAGTTAGGCTTTCTTTTTCAGTTTAGCGTATTGGTTTTTGTTTTTTTGATTTTCATCAATGAATTTATCAGGCGTAATCCATACAAAAGAAAAGTACTTCGGGTAACTGGCATACTAACGCGCCTTCCGTTGCTGCTGCTGTTTTTCTTTCCGCGCGACCCGGAAGTAATCGGCTCGTCCGGAATATATCACATCATCTTTTTAGGGATTTTTCTCATATTCTTTTTATACCAACCTGTTGTTCTGCCCATTATCAATTTATTACTAAAGCACAATTACAGGCCTGAAAACTTCGGAAGACTATACAGCTATGGACAAACGATTCATAAAATCACCATGCTCCTGGTTACATTTGGATATGGATTTCTTTTGGACACCAATAATTTCGCCTTCACCTATATTTGGCCTGTGATGGGTATGCTGGGAATTTTTTCCATCTACATGCTATCGCTTATCGACTACAAACCAATCATAAAAGATGAGCCCAAACGTCCTTTCATGAGCAATGTCAAAACATCAATAACCAGCATGGCAGATATCTTACGAAAGCACAAAGCTTATTTGCATTTTGAAATCAGCTTTTTATTTTATGGCTTTGCATTTATGTCGTCGGCTACGGTGATTGTGTTGTTTTTTGACAAAGAACTGGGACTAAATTATTCATCCATGGCCTTTTACAAAAACAGCTACAACATTCTGGCCATTTTACTACTCCCGTTATTCGGGCGCTTAATTGGCCGGCTGGACCCACGACGCTATGGTATCATAACCTATAGCTCGATTCTGATATTTATATTTTTTGTCATTCTAACTGAACTATTTCCTTCATATACTACATTTTTGGGTATTGACATCTATTATCTGCTTATCGGTTATATCGTGTTTCATGGAATATTTGCAGCTTCTATGCCTTTGCTGTGGAATATCGGGTCGGCCTATTTTTGCAGCAATGAGGATGCCGACACCTATCAGGCCGTCCACTTATCACTTACCGGGCTCAGAGCTATCTTCTCTCCTTTACTGGGTGTCTTTTTTTATCAACAATTCGGTTTTACTGTGACATTTTTGATCGGGATGTTGGCCCTGGGGATAGGCATACTAATCTTATACTATTCTGAAAAAAACGTTAAAAATTTAACCCTAAAGAAACAATCTACGGAATCACTCGTTAAATAAGCTAAACAATAACATATGAAGATAATTAAATTGTTTTTCACCCTGTTGGCATCCCTGATGATTATGCCGCTGTTGGGTCAACAGAACTACAACCTGAGAATTGACGTTAGCATAGAAGATCAAACAGACACAACGGCCTATCAGTTTATACAGGTAGGGGATGAAAAGGCAACAGTAATTGCCGAAAAAAAAGTATATGGCGAAGAATCGTTCCGCCTGGATGTGCGCATAGAAAAGGCAGGTTACTACGAGCTTAGGGAAAGCAAAAACAACTACATGATTATCATCACAGAACCAGGAGAGCATATAAAAATAGAGGCGGATTACGACAACTTCAGCCGCCCTAAAATTAATGGCAGTCCGGCTTCAGAAATTTTCTATACGTTTCTTCCCCGCTTTATGGAACACAAAAACGCGCTGGATTCATTGGAAGACGTCTATGCCCGCTTACAGCAAAGTGAAAGTAAAATCCCTCAAGAACAAAAAGATCAACTGGTTTCCAGCTACAATTATCACCAAAAGCAGCAAAAAGAAAAAATACGCAGACTGGTTAAGCAAAACATAAATAAGTTGACCGGCCTAATGTTTGTTGATCAGTTGGATGTAAAAAAAGATTTCACCCTGCTAAATTCCTATGCCGAGGCCTTAAACACCAAATATCCTGAAAATGAATTTGTGCAGGCGTTTTATTCCAACGTAAAAAAAGAAGCAAAAACGGCTACAGGGGAGGCTGCTCCGGAAATAGCTCTTCCCACACCTCAGGGGGATACGCTATTATTATCGGAATTGCAAGGAAAGATTGTTCTGATTGACTTTTGGGCCAGCTGGTGCAAACCATGCCGGGACGAAAATCCGGAGATGGTCAGACTGTATAAAAAGTATAAAGATCAGGGCTATGAAGTGCTTGGCGTATCTTTGGATGAAAAACGTGAATCCTGGCTTCAGGCAATTAAAAAAGACCAGTTAAGCTGGCATCATGTTTCTGATTTAAAGGGCTGGCGTTCATCAGCCGGAAACACTTATAACGTAAAAACAATCCCTTACACTGTCTTGGTTGACCGACAGGGGAATATTATTGCCAAAGGGCTCAGAGGTGAAGCCCTGAAGAAAAAACTGAAACAGCTGTTTGAAGACTGATTAAGTGCCCACAAACTGAACTTTTGTATCAGGAACAATTGGCAGATTACAATAACGTTGATACAATCGGGACAGCGCCAAAACATCTTTTTCACAATATCTCTTTATGCGATCCAGGTCCTGCTCGTGCCAATAGATTCCGCCAACGTCACTGCCGCTGATATCCTCTTTCGGTGTTGGGATATCAAAAATGGCGGTTAGTAAATCCAGCGAAGTATAATGCTTATAGTCGCCAAATTTCCATAGTGCCAAAGTATCCAGATGCTTTACTTCCCATGGCTTCTTGCCAGGAGTATTTAACATATCCGGTAAAGAAATCCCCTGGATGAGCATACGCCTGGCAATATATGGAAAGTCGAATTCTTTTCCATTATGAGCACAAAGGTAATGACCGGCTGTATTAAAATGATGATTGACTAAAATAGCGAAATCTGCCAACAGCTGTTTTTCATCGTCTCCATAAAAGGAAGTAATTCTCAACTCTTCGCCCCGGAAAAACCCTACCGAGATTACAACAATCTTCCCAAATTCGGCATAAATCCCGGCCTTTTCATATAGCACCTCTGGCGTATCTTCCTCATGCTTTGACAGTTGCTTTGCCTTCTTTGCCCATAACGCCTGCATCCGTGGCGATAAATCCTCATAGGATGCTGAAGCTGAAACAGTTTCTATGTCTAAAAATAATACTTTTGATAAAGAAATCTTTGTTAGTTCCATAGCATTGTTTTCACAAATCTACAACTTTTTCCGGATTGTATAGCATCATACGTATCAAAATCATATCTTTGAAAAAATATCCACAGATGAACCATACTCTTGCCATTGCACTTGCCGGACTATTTCTTTGCTTGTTTCTATCAGGCTGTGAAAAGGAAAAAGATCAAGAGCGTCCTGTAGTGGAAATCCTCCACCCTGCATCTCATCAAAGCTATTCCATTCCGGATACTATCCATATCGAAGCCCTGGTCAGTGATAATAAAAGCATTGAATACATCCAGATAAACATTGTGAATGAGCTTCAGCAACCGGTTTCACATACAGCGATAATTGAAAATATCAATAAAAAGGAATATCACCTAAAGATAGATTACATTGTGGACAATCCAAAAACAGAAAGTGGCACCTATTACTTACAAGTAACCGCTTCTGATGGAATCACCAGAAAAAATGCTCAACAAAAAATAACGCTGAATGAAGCAGATAAAATGCTACAAAAATACTTAGTCATAACAAAATCAAACCCTAATCAGATTAGCACCTACGAACTGGACACGAATGGGCAGCTACAATTTGTCATGAGCGAGCCAACAGATTATCTTGACAGCCAGTTTATGTCCTATCACCAGCAACTCATAATTTCGGGCAGCTCGGTTTACGATGTAAAATCTTTTGAAGCACAACAATATAAACAGATTTGGCATGTTCCGGTATTAGCCAATCCTCCGGAACCATATTTTACAGCACTCAATACATCAGAAAAGGAAATACTGCTGGGATTTTACAATGGGGATATAGCCCGGATCAACGCAAGTGGAAAACGCATACAGACAACTCATGCAGAGCCATCACTTTTCCCTTATCAACTGATAAAAACATCCGATTTCATTGTCTCAGCACAACGAAATATCCCCAATAATCAACGCTACATCAACAGCTATTTTCTGAATGGAGGTGGCCTTCATGAGAAGCTATTCATTAATTATAATGTTCATTCATTTTATAATCTGACAAACAATCAAATGCTTATATTGGGCAATGACGGAAATACCGGAAGCATTTGGACTTATAACCTGGTAACAAAAAATGTATGGAATGCAAAGACAATAAATCAGACCAGGGTCATAAGCAGTTGTCAAATAAGTGAAAACGATTATCTAATTAGTGGAGAATCAAATCTTTACTGGTACCGGAAAGCAACAAACAGCCTAACCACCTGGAAAACCGGCTACAGCAGTGATTTTCTCTTATACGAGCCATTAAGCCAAACAATATTGTCAGCGCAGAATTCTCAAATTCATCAATTTCGCTTTCCTTCACCAGCGGTGGAATCTCAAACGGCAATATCAGAAAAAATACATAAAATTCATGCAGTATATAATAGGTAATCCTTACTTTTGGACTTGTAAATGGCGTCGATAACAGGGAATGAACCGAGCCATAACAAAAGATATTTACAATGAACAAAACCATGACATATCAATGAAGAGAAAAATTATCGAAACAGAGGACGGCTCCCACACTTTAGCATTGCAGGAAGTAGATGAACACTACCACAGCATACACGGAGCAATAAACGAATCAAGCCATATCTTTATTGGAGAAGGGTTTCAAAAAGCCGACAAATGGTTAAACCCACTAAATATTTTGGAAGTTGGTTTTGGCACTGGATTAAATGCACTGCTAACCTACAAAGCTCATCTTAGCGAAAAAAGAAAGATTAATTATGTGGCTGTTGAGCCCTATCCCTTGACCACTAAGGAAATAGAGCTATTGAATTATCCAAAAATAGCAGACATAGACAAGGCTGAGCATATTTTTTCTTCCCTGCACAAATCAATAGATTCGCCCTATTTTATAGGAGAACGATTCATCATGCTACATCTGAACGAAAAAATTCAGGACATCAAGCTCAAGGAAAATAGTTTCAACCTGATATATTATGATGCTTTTGCTCCAGCAATAAATCCGGAGTTATGGGAAAAAAGCATATTCGAAAAAATGTACCATGCGCTGGAGTCGAGAGGTATATTAGTCACATACTCGGCCAGCGGCAATGTAAAGCGGGCCCTGAAAGAGGCTGGATTTTCGCTAAACCATCCTAAAGGGCCACAAGGCAAACGGGAAATTACAGTAGCCAGAAAAGAAAGTTCATTAAACGAGATATTTTCCTGATGCAAAAGCGAGGTCATTTTAACATTCGGATTTATGGGTTGCTGTTTGACGAAAGCCTGACATATTTATTGATAACCGATGAGTTTAGGTTAAACAGATTTATGACGAAGTTTCCAGGCGGAGGGCTGGAGTTTGGAGAAGGCACAATCGACTGCCTTAAGCGGGAGTGTAAAGAAGAGTTAGGCCAGCAACCAGAAAATCTATCGCATTTTTACACAACTGATTTTTATCAGCCCACCTCTTATTTAGATCAACAACAACAACTCATTAGCATCTATTATCAGGGGATTTTGCGTCAGCCATATCAGTTTCATACTACAGACACCGTCATGGATATAGCTGCAAAAGACGGCGCCCAGTCATTCCGGTGGGTCCCGCCCCTGGATATTGAAGCATCCTCGCTTAGCATGCCTGTTGATAAAATCGTGTTGGAAAAACTGCAGCAGAAACTCAAATAGAAAATTACACCCTGAACGCGGCCATAGACGCGGATGTAATATGATTTTTTCATAAATCAGGAAAACAAGTGCAGTACGAAATTTTTTGCTTTTGTCATAAACCCAGGGGGCTTCTTCGACTTCTTTTTCGATTTCACAATTTGAAATGTACTAAAGTCTTTGACCAAACCTTCACTAGCGTTAATATCTTCGACAAAATCTACTAAGGGTTGCCTGTTAAAATAATCCCGTAGTTTTTGTATATTCTCTGCTTCTCCTTCAACTTCCATATACACCTCGCCGGGATTTCCGTTACGGATAAACCCATTTAGGCCTGCCTTTAATGCACCTAATTCACTGTAATAAAGAAAATCAATTTCCTTTACACGTCCTTTTATGGTAATATTCCAATGCTCCTTCATGCTGTTAAAAAAATCTCTTACCTCAAATACCTATTAACAAAAATAATACTAATATCGTAATAGAACAACTATTTAGTGTATTTTATTGAAAAAAATATTCATCCAAAAGTTGCTCATATTGTAACTGACTCAAAAATCATACCAACATATTTAATTTATTAACCTAAGATATAGCAGGTTTATGAAAATGCAAAACAAAAAACATGCGTTTAAAGATTAAATATTTGTATAACGGGGCAGACTATAAATTAATATATGTATCATAGTATCTTCTCCAATTTATGTCCGACTCCTGATTTAATTCTATGTAGTTAAACCCTTCTTAAGAATACAGCCAATAATTATTCGAGTGTAGTGGCTTACATATCCCATTAGATTATCGCTTATTGAATTTATCAATAATCAATGCTTAGGTCGGTAGTATCCGCTGTGTTTACAAAAACAGAATCCGGTCCGAAAATATTCGTTGCATTATTAATCGTAACACTGTATTGATAGACCAGGTAATCATCGCCTGGGGCAGCACACACAAAGCTTGTATCAAAATATTGTCCATAGCCATGCACAAATCCCCCGGGGCAACAATCGCTACATTGCTGATCAATATTAAGAAACCTAAAAACAACATGATCATCCTGATTATATGATGACAGATTGCGTATCCGTGTATTTACATATCCTTTGGACAACAAATCAAAAGAGAGGCTCACATCTTCACTGGATTCAAAAGTACCGGGAGCATACTCTTTTTCGTAAAGAAAATAGCCATCTTTTTGCACTCGCATACGATAATCCGATGACTTTTCTCTATCAAACTTCAGGGTATAGCTTCCGTCGGATGTTGATGCAGTAAAAGCCAGCTGCTGATAACTTGCATTATACACACTGGATGAGACAGGCTTATTGGAAAGAAAAACATCAGCCTGAGACACAGCCTGGTTCGTATTCGGATTCCATATTTTGCCGGTAACTGTAATCGTCTCCGTCTGTTTCTGACACCCAAACAAACCAACAAAGCCGAGGAACATAATAAAAAGTACGCTATAGTTCATCTGTCTAAATTTTAATTAAGTAGGTCAGTACTTGTCCCGATGTAAATATGGAACATCCATTCATTTAAAGAAATACCAAAAAACATAAAATTGTTCATTTTACCACACTTTTTTCACAATCAACAACGCTAAAAAACGAATTACATCCTCTGTCATGCTGCCTATCCAATAGACAACAAAAAACCGGGTAAAACACCCGGTTTTCAAAAAAAATCATTCCTTACATTATTCACCAAGGTATGCCTTAAGCAATTTACTACGGGATTTTTGCTTTAAGCGCCGAATTGCCTTTTCTTTAATTTGGCGCACACGTTCCCGTGTTAGTTCAAACTCGGCACCAATTTCTTCTAAGGTCATTCCGTGGTTACGCCCAATACCATAATAATAAGTAACTACATCGCGTTCTTTTTCAGGCAAGGTAGCCAATGAACGACGAATCTCTTTTACCAGAGATTCTTTCATTAAATCATCATCAGCATCCGGTGAATCATCATTTACAAAAACATCAATCATGCTGGTATCTTCGCCGTCAACCAGAGGAGCATCCATAGATACATGACGTGAAGAAATCTTCATCGCGGTGTTTACCTTATCTTCCGGCAAATCCATGGAAGTGGCAATTTCATCCGATAAAGGAGCACGTTCATATTTCTGTTCTAATTTGGATTTTTCTTTAGCGATTTTATTTAGCGAACCAACCTGATTCAAAGGCAAACGAACAATACGGGATTGTTCAGCCAGCGCTTGAAGGATTGATTGACGAATCCACCAGACAGCGTATGAGATAAATTTAAATCCGCGAGTTTCATCAAAGCGTTTTGCGGCTTTAATCAAACCCAAATTTCCTTCATTAATTAAGTCGGGAAGGCTAAGGCCTTGGTTCTGATACTGTTTTGCAACGGATACTACAAAACGAAGATTTGCCTTGGTTAATTTTTCCAATGCAACCTGATCTCCTTGCTTGATCCTCTTTGCCAATTGAACCTCTTCTTCAGCCGTAATTAGTTCTTCCTTTCCAATGTCCTGAAGATATTTATCCAACGAGGCGGTCTCCCGGTTGGTAATGGACTTGGAGATTTTTAGCTGTCTCATGTTCCTCCTAAAATTTAAGTGACTGTATGTCAGGTATTTATAATATTAAAACAGGGACTACAAAGATAGTATAACTTCCTTTACAAGTCAAGCCCTAAATATGTTTTCTTTTGGTCAGCATCTGACCAAATTCTCTGAGTGTTTTTTATCATGTTCATAGTCAATATCTGCCCTGCATTTGGCTGAAGAAAATAGTTTGCAACCAAACATCATCATTAAGCTTTTCAAACAATAACAACAAAGGAATCCTTTCATAGGTACAGAAACTAACTATAACCCAAATCCGTAATAAGCACGCATACCATTGGGATAGATTCCTTCTAACAAAACTCCCCCCTGTTTGTTCGAAAGAATTTGTTTTATTTTTTTTGCTGAAGTCACCTTTTCTTTATCTACACGTGTTATAATAAAGCCCTCGCGCACACCTGCTGATTTAAGTTTTCCATCTGTCAGTGATTTCACCTGCACGCCATGGCTTAGCCCTAGCTTATCCAGCAAGCTGGCAGGCGCCGACTCAAGTTGTGCGCCTAAAGAACTGCTAATATCTGTTTGTTCAGCATGAACAACTTCCTCTTCTCCAAAGCGTCCTTTCAGAGTAACCTGAGCAGATTTGCGTTTCTTTCCACGTAAATAATCGACTGATATTTTATCTCCCGGGCTGTGAAGAGCGATTAGCTCGAGCAAGCGTCCTGTCGAATTCACAGCATCATTCTCTATGGCCACAATAATATCTCCATGCTTCAATCCACCGCTATCTGCAGCGCTGCCCTCTTTTACTCCCTGCACATATACCCCGTTTAGGTGGCTGATCCCTTCTTCTTCAGCCAGCTCACTATTCAGGTCTCTTATCGTAACACCAAGATACGCCCGTTGAACACGACCATACTCTTTAAGATCAGCCACTACTTTTTGAACAATATTAACCGGAATGGCAAAAGAATAGCCGGTATAGGACCCTGTATTTGAAGCAATGGCAGCATTAATCCCAACCAGATACCCTTTAGTATCCACCAGTGCTCCACCACTGTTTCCTTTATTTACAGCAGCATCAGTCTGTATAAAAGACTCAATACCACCATCCCGGCCTAAAATATTCATATTTCTGGCTTTAGCACTTACAATTCCGGCCGTAACCGTTGAAGTGAGATTGAATGGATTCCCAACAGCCAGCACCCATTCGCCGACACCCAGCTGGTCGGAGTCACCCATTTCAAGGTAGGGTAATCCTTCAGCATCAATTTTTATCAACGCCAGATCCGTATTGGGATCAAGCCCCACAACTTCAGCATCAAAGGATCGTTTATCATTCATTGTCACCTGTATCTCCTCCGCTGATTCTACCACATGGTTATTGGTAACGATATATCCGTCATCAGCTATGATCACACCAGAGCCGCTGGCCATCACAGGATATTCGCCTCCTCTGGGTTGCAGTCCAAAAAACTGTTCATAGATACTGCTGGGCCGGGGCGATTTTGTTTTGATGTGTACAACTGCATGAACACTCTTCTCGGCAGCTGCACTAAAATCCGGAGCAATAATCTGTTTCGACTGATTAAAAGTGTCAGAGGTACGATAAAACGGCGCTTCAGCCACATCAACATCCTGATTTGCAATGCTTGCTTGTTGCGGACGAATTAAATAGATGCTCCCAACGGCAATTAAGCCTCCTAAAAATGCAGTAACGATATAACTCAAATATTTTTTCATAACACCATGTTTTTTAAAATTCCCACACTAAAAATTTCTAAAAATGCACATCAAAAATTATTCCTCTTACTTTGTTTAGTGTCTGTGCAGTTCATGCATTAAATTCAGATAAGATGCTAAGCCTTGAAAATGGCCCCTATTGCAATTTTTTTCATGACTCGGCCAAAACAGCGGATAGCCTGAAATTAATACACCCGCAAAAACCAGCATCAAAGTAACGCTATACAAAGAAAATGTGTTTTTTCCCTGATGTTAAAAATTGTTAAGGTAACTAATTCACTTTTCTATCGTAGAAACAGGTAATTTTATAAACCGAAATGCCAGATTGTCACATTAATGAAATCATCGCACAAATATTATCTTACAGGTTTTCTCACCGGCCTTTTGGTAGGAGCTGGTTTTTTTCTAATGTTTAACAAAGGGCCGCAAAAGCGCAAGCCGTCGCCCTTTGACCTTCAGTATCAAAATCAAAACACAGCTTCATCCTCGGCCAGGGAGGAGCAAAACACCAGTTACTCCGAGAACTATCCGCACAATCAAACTGATGGACAAGGACAACAACAGCACGACAAGCAACCAAAAGAAACGAAAGACAGCCTGACACAAAATCCTGATGACAGCCTGACGGAACAGCACATTGAAATGCCGGACACCATGAATCAGGATGACCCGATCATGAAAGACAAACTCATTACAAAAATCCGGCTGCCGATTATAGATTCTGCAGCATCAGAAAACATAAAAGGGCCCAATATAGACTCTTTACTTATTGATGACATAGCTGCAGACCCCTTTCCAACCGACAGCCTGTGGGTTGAGTTCTGGCAAAATCCGCTTAACTATCGTGGCTACAGACGTATTCATGACCGGCTGATTTTGTTTGGAATACACCCCGACCTCCCCATTGCCATTTTCCGAAAAGATGAAGACCTGTTCTTACATATCCAAAATAGCCATTTCCCTTTAAAGGAATATGAAGAGTTCCGACCGATCAGAATCGAGGAGTAAAATCTGGCATATTATAAGTCCGGTATAAAAAACACAAAATCTATCACAGCCGCTGGAAATCAAAAGTGACCTTTTTATACTGGAATCACTTTTATTTTTTAACTGCTATACTTGTAGCACACACATTTATTATACCTTTGCCAAAGCAACAGGCAGTAACAATAAAAACAAGGCATGCAATTTTGGAAGTTTCATGGTACAGGCAATGACTTTATCATGATCAACAATTTAAATCAGGAGTATATCCTCAGTCAAACTCAGATTCAGGAGCTTTGTCATCGTCATACCGGAATTGGTGCCGACGGCTTGATTGAGCTACTTCCTGATGATACATTTTTTTTAAGAATGCGCTATTACAACTCCGATGGCCATGAAGGGACAATGTGTGGAAACGGAGGCAGAGCATTTGCAGCCTTTGCCGATATGCATAAAGTCGCTCCCGCTAATAATTTTGTTTTTAGTGCTATAGACGGCCAGCACAAGGCCTTGGTGTTATCAAGGACAGCAAACACCTGGATGATCTCTGTTAAATTAAACGATGTAAAACAAGCCTCCACATCATTTAATGATACCGGATCCCCACATCATATTGAGTTTGTGGAAAATATCAATAACGTTAATATCCTTCAGCAAGGAAAAGCCATACGGCATCACAAACAATATGAGCCTATTGGTGGCGTCAACGTCAATTTTCTGGAAGAAACAAAGCAAGGATTGCACGTCAGAACGTATGAACGTGGTGTAGAAGCGGAAACACTATCGTGCGGAACGGGTGCAACGGCAAGTGCTGTTGCCTTTGCAGTAAAAAATGATTTAGACAGCGGGCCTGTCAATATTGACAGCAAAGGAGGTCGTTTAACTGTGGATTTCAAACGGTCAAAGAATAATTTTTACAATATCTGGCTTACTGCAGAAGTTACATTAGTGTTTAAGGGAGAAACATATGATCCGTAATTCAGATTCCATAAGGTTAAGAGTCCCTGAACCTGCAGATATTGAAACATTGTTGCAGTGGGAAAACAACCAGGAGCTATGGCATGCCGGTCAAACCAATATTCCGTTTTCGCGCTTTGCCATGGAGCAGTTCATTCTTGACAGCAGCAATGATGCTTTTGAACAAAAGCAAGTTCGCTTTATCATTGAAGAAACAGCCACAAAAAAAAGCATAGGAACGGTAGATTTATTTGATATTAATGCTTTGCATCGTCGGGCTGCAGTGGGTATTATGATTGTCAAACCATACAGAAAACAGGGGTTTGCCAAAGCGGCATTGGAAAAAATTGAAGACTACGCCTTTCATGATCTTTGGCTACAACAGATCTATGCTACACTAAAAAGTGATAATCCGGAAAGCATGCAATTGTTTTTATCCTTCGGCTTTGAACAAACAGGCACAAAAAAAGCATGGA
The DNA here is from genome assembly GCA_051748205.1 of Bacteroidota bacterium. Classification (GTDB taxonomy): domain Bacteria; phylum Bacteroidota; class Bacteroidia; order Bacteroidales; family PWNQ01; genus PWNQ01. The sequence goes on from JBNJHE010000027.1 coordinate 20,422, forward strand.
TCAAAACCCCTAATCGGTATCTTGATGAACTATTTATGCAGAAATTAAATCCATATTACCATGAACAAAAAAAAGAGTAGATATTGGATTATTCTCCTGGCGCTGCTACTGCTTGTCATTGCAGTTCTGGCTTTTGCATATCAAAAATACAAAGACATCTTTTTTGAAAAAGCCGGAGCTCATTCAAGTGCTGTTTCGCTTTATGTTCCAACAGGAACCTCATACAATGGTTTAATGGACAGCCTATGGCAGAATCAGCTTGTCAAAGACACTATTTTATTTAACCATGTTGCTAAATATAAAAAACTACCAGGGAGCATCTCCCCCGGGCACTATCTGATAGAACCCAATACAAGCATCAACAAGTTAATTAACAAAATTAAAAGCAACGACCAAACACCGGTAAAGGTGACCTTCCATAATATCAGAACCATACAGCAGTTTGCGGGCAAAATAGCCCGGCAGCTTGAGCTGGATTCTGCCGGCCTGTTGGAAGAGATGCAACAACCAGAAACATTGGAAAAATTCGGCATTGCTTCTTCAGATTGGCTGGGATTTTTCATACCTAACACCTATGAATTCTACTGGAATACCTCGCCAGCGAGATTTTTAGATATTATGAGCCAACAGCACGAAAACTTCTGGAACGCTCAACGCCGCAAGAAAGCCAAAATCATTGGGCTAACCCCTGTTGAGATTGCTACCCTGGCCTCGATTGTACAGGAAGAAAGCAACCAGGTTTCAGAAATGGATCGCATTGCAGGCGTCTACATCAACCGTCTAAATAAAGGCATGCTGCTACAGGCAGATCCTACGTTAAAATTTGCCAATAATGACTGGACATTACGCAGAGTCTTAAACCGGCATAAAGAGATTGACTCTCCCTATAATACGTATAAATATCCCGGTTTACCTCCCGCACCGGTAAGTATGCCCGAGCCACAAGTTATCGACCAGGTGTTGAATTACGAAAAACATAACTACCTGTTTTTCGTTGCCAGTGTTGATAAGCCAGGATTTCATGAGTTCTCCAGCTCTTTAAGGGAGCATAATAACAAAGCCAATCGATATCGGCAACAGTTAAATCAAAGAAGAATTTACCAATAAACCATTACTTTTGTATTTTTCCACAAATAAAAAACACCAACAAAAATGACACGTCTGATTTTCTTTATTTTGTTTGCATTACTAACAACAAATGCATTTGCACTCAACCCTAAAAAGGAATATGATATCACTCCCGACCAGTACGGGATGGATTATCAGGAGGTAAGCATTACCACCAAAGACCAGGTAAAATTATATGGATGGCACTTTTCCCCTGCGGATCCAAAATCCATAAAATGTGTCATTATTAGCCATGACGGAGAGGGAAACATGGAAGATATGATTGAAATTGCCGGCAACTTTATTAGCATGGGTTATCATGTATTAACATACGATTATCGGGGGTATGGTAAAAGTGATGATTTTACGATCAGCAAGCAGTTTTACATTTATGCACAGTTTGAAAAAGATATGCAGGCAGCCATCGAGTTTGTCAGAAAAGAGATCAACGGAATCAGGCAAATCGACCTATATGGCCGTGGCATTGGAGCCGGCTTAAGCATCGCTGTTGGAGCCGGACAACGTACGCATGTCCGGCATATCATCGCCGATTCCCCATATTATACCATGAACGACATCCGGGAAAAATATCAAAAAGAAAAGGGACAAGATATCAAAGTCCCGGTAGGCTTTAACAAAAACACTTTTGAGCCTGCACATGCCATGGATAACCCGGGAGCCAGCCGGAAAAGATTTTTGTTTATCGCAGGAAAAGATGATGATATCTATGATAAAAAAATCGTCAAAAATCTCAATGACATGACTGACAACGGAGACATTTACCTTGTCCGTAAAGCAACGGCACAAACAACATATTCATCTGACCGCAAACAATATTTCGAAAAACTCAAAACATTTCTAAACGAAGAATAATATCAAAGCCAGGACAATCATATTAATTTGTTTGGTTTTTTCTTTATCCTCTTTAAAAGGAAAAGTGCCGTCCGATACGATCAATCGCAAAAAGCTTACCGGAGTTATCCTTTCCGAAAGCCTCTTGTATGGAGGTTCGCTCATAGGGCTCAATGAGCTTTGGTATAAAGATTATCCCCGTTCATCGTTTCATTTCTTTAATGACAATCAGGAATGGCTTCAGATGGACAAAGCAGGACATTTTATCAGCAGCTATCATCTTAGTTTATTATCGCATGATATTTACCGCTGGACTGGCATGAACAATAAGAAAGCCGCTCTTTGGGGCAGTATTACAGGCTTTTCATACCTAACGGTGATTGAAATACTGGATGGCTTTAGTGAAAACTGGGGCGCTTCAACCGGTGATATCCTGGCCAACACCATGGGAACAAGTTTGTTTTTGGCTCAACAACTTGCCTGGCAGAAACAAAAAGTACAGGTAAAATGGTCGTTTCACCTAAGTGATTATGCCCATAAACGACCCGAAGCCCTTGGCAAAAGCTTGCCCGAGAGAATGCTGAAAGACTATAATGGCCAAAGTATCTGGCTTTCATTTAACCCTAACGATCTGATCGCAGCGGATTTTTTTCCGCACTGGCTCAACCTGTCGTTTGGCTATAGCGCCAATGGCATGGTGGGAGGAAAATCCAACCCCCCTGCATTTCAGCATATCCCCCGATACAGACAGTATTTATTTTCACTTGATCTTAACCTTAGAAAAATACCCACGCAATCAAAAACTCTTAAATTTGCATTCAAAACCTTAAGTTTTATTAAAATCCCCTTTCCGGCAATTGAGTTTTCAGAAAGAGGATGGAAAGCATACCCACTGTATTGGTAAAACAAAAAGATTATAAACTGATGAACAGAGCATGATCCGCCTTAGGCGGGCTATTGCATGCGAGCTCCCCCGAAAAAAAGACGGGGTAAACATCGTACCTATTTAATAAAATTTAGACAGATGAACGCATTCAAAGCTTATGATATCCGGGGTATTTACAACAAGGATTTTCAGTTAGATGATGTTTACCGCATCGGATATTATTTACCCCTGCTAATGAAGACCAACAAGGTTTTAGTTGGTAGAGACATCCGGCACTCCTCCCCTGAAATATTTGATGTCTTATGCCGCGGCATTACCGATCAGGGCGCATTTGTGTATGATGCCGGACTGGCTACTACTCCAATGATCTACTTCCTGACGGCGAAGGAGGGTTTTTCGGCCTCTGTAATGATTACTGCATCCCATAACGACAAAGAATATAATGGGATGAAAATCAGCGGATATAACGCTATACCGGTGGGCTATGAGGATGGATTAAAAGAATTGGAATATATGATTCGGGTGAAACCAAAACCCTCATCCAAACCTGGTAAAATATTGGCGTATAACAAAAAAGACCTGTATTATCAATTTCTAAAGACATACCAGCCATCATCATTGCCCCTAAAACTGGCAGTGGATTGCTCCAACGGAATGGCCGGCTTATTTGCCAAAAACCTGTTCCGCTCTGATACCATTTTCTTAAACCAGGGCATGGATGGAGACTTCCCGGGACATCCTCCGAATCCTTTGGTTGAAGAAAACTTAAAAGACTTAAAAGCAACTGTTCTGACGCAGCATTTGGATTTGGGTATTATCTTTGACGGAGATGCAGACCGTGTAATGTTTGTTGATGAAAAAGGCCATTTTATTCGCCCCGATCTTATCATTGCCCTTTTAGGAGACTATTTTCTGAAAGATCACCCCAACAGTAAAGCCCTGTTCGATATAAGAAGCTCCAGAGTCGTGCGTGAACATCTTGAAAAATCAGGTGCTAAAACCTATATGTGGCGCGTAGGCAGAGCCTTTGCTGCTAAAAAACTAAAAGCCATTGATGGACTATTTGGCGGTGAACTGGCCGGCCATTATTACTTTAAGGATTTTTACTATTCCGACTCCGGACTAATGGCCGCTCTCATCGCCCTGCAGGTTTTCTCAAGCCTTAAAAATCAAGGTGTTGCTGTATCTTCCTATTTTGATCAGCTGAACTATTTGCATAATTCGGGAGAAGTAAACTTTAAAATTGACAAAAAAACTGAAGCCATGGAAGCCATCAAAGATTTTTTTGTATCAAAAGAAAAGCCTGTCGCTTTGTATGATTTCGATGGATACCGCATCGAATTTAAAGACTGGTGGTTTAACGTGCGGCCTTCCAATACTGAACCCTATTTGCGCTTTATTGCCGAAGCTGAAACACAGGAGAAACTTGAAATCACTTTGCAAAAGATTCAAACTATCATTAAAAAATACCACTAACAGGATATTGCAAAAAGAAAATGCCTGCTTTGGGTCCTTTTCTATGTCAATACCAAAAATATTTTTACAACTTACTGCGTTTGATTATAGAACCGATAAACAACGGCAAAAAACATAAATAACTATACAGCAATAACATACAAAAGCCATAAAGATGATTAAACGATTCACATTTGCATTGTTAGCAGGATTTTTATTCCTGATTTCGTGTAATAACAAAACTGAAAAAGCTGAGGACTTTTATAGAGAAGGAATCAGAGCTCTCGAGAAGAATCAGTATGAAGAAGCTTTACAAGCGTTTAACGAGGCAATAAAATACAATGATGAGGACCCCAGGTTTTATTATTATCGGGGTAACGTATATCTAAACCAAAACAATTTTCAAAAAGCGATAGCCAATTACGAAAAAGCTATAGCCTCAGATTCCACCTATTATGATGCGTGGGCAAATAAAGGCACAGCGATATTTTATCAAAGTGGCGATAAAGACAAGGCTTGCCCCTATTGGGTTAAAGCACAAAATCTTGGAAAGGAAAACATGCGGAACAAGGTAAAAGGGTGTGCTGCAGCAGAGCGCCCTGCTTTATCTACACATTAAACCGGACATGCAGAATATCGCCATCCTCCACTATATACTTCTTCCCTTCTACCTGCATTTTACCTTTGTCTTTACAGGCCTGTTCCGACTTCAGTGCGACAAAATCATCATATTTAATCACTTCGGCACGGATAAAGCCCCGCTGAAGATCACTATGAATCACCCCTGCGGCCTCAGGTGCTGTCATTCCGTTCTTTATTGTCCAGGCACGGATTTCATCCGGTCCGATTGTAAAAAATGTTTTTAAATCTAAAAGTTTGTAGGCTGCCCGAATTAGGCGGTTGACACCCGGTTCACCAAGACCCGAATCCTTTAAAAACTCCGTACGGTCTTCTTCGTCCTCCAGCTCAGCAATATCAGCCTCCAGAGCAGCTGCAATTACCATCAATTCTGCATCTTCATCCCTGATTGACTCTTTTACTTTTTCAACGTATGCATTCCCTTTAACTGCGGAATCTTCATCAACATTACACACATATAATACCGGTTTGTCTGTCACCAGATCCAGCTCTTTAACATGCTGTTTTTGGTCTTCCTTAACATCCATAGCCCGGGCAGGAAGAAGATTTTCAAAGTGATCCTTATATTTTATAAGCGCTTCAACAGCTTGTTTGGCATCCTTGTCACCGCTTTTAGCCTTTTTCTCCATCCGCAACAACTTGCTTTCCACCATAAACAAATCCTGCCCGATAAGCTCTATATCTATGTTTTCCTTATCCCGAACCGGATCGATGGTTTCATCCACATGCGGCACATTTTCATCATCAAAACAACGTAAGACATGAATTATCGCATCCGTGCGACGAATATCAGCCACAAACTTATTGCCTTCCTTCCCTCCGCCTTTTGTAATCCCCGGAATGTCCACAATATCAACAGTAGCAGGAGTAACCTTTTTTGTTGGCTGATACTTTTCCAGTTCATACAAACGTTGATCCGGCACATTAAACATTCCAATATTGGATTTATGTGCCATGGTTCCCAATCCTGCCTCAGCTCTTTTCGAGGACAAGCAATTAAACAGTGTCGTCTTGCCCACCTTGGAAAGTCCAACTATACCGCATTGTAAAGCCATAATATTTTTAAGTTTTTAAAACAGGCAAAGATAAGCATTCATGCTAAAAAGCAAAGGGAGTTCATGATTAGAGTATCATAAAACCAGAAATAACAGAACGACAATTAAAAAAATCGATCATTTTAAGCAAAAATCATCCAATCATTATTTAGAATGCAAAAAAATATCAATTTATTTTTTTTCTGATATTGCAAACAATTCCCGCTCAAAGCCAACAACAACGGAACTTATAAAGACCTAATTCATATATACATATATTTTGTAAATTATAAATAAAGCTAAACGATTTTGATAATGCAATTTTTGTTCTTACATTTACAGAGCAAAAACATTCAGGCTTATGAATCTATATTTACACCCTGCAACAATTTACATTTGATTAGTTCAAAGACCCTTGCAGGGTCTTGCATCCTGTGCCAAAAAGCAAAGCGGTTTTTGGTGCAGGATGTGTTTTTGATTACTCTTTGATTGAGTAATTCGAATTCCCTCCTGAATGTTTTCATAATTTGTTTATAATCAATAAAAAACAATAAAATTCAGGCATATGAAAACATTTACTTTTTGGAAAAAAATTAGCTTAATTCTAAGTTTAATTCTATCTATTTATTCATCTGGTTTCGCGCAAATT
>JBNJHE010000028.1:0-25713 GCA_051748205.1 Bacteroidota bacterium
CACGGAACATTGAACATTGAACATTGAACATTGAACATTCAACACGGAACATTGAACATTGAACATTGAACATTGAACATTGAACATTAAATTTAGTCAGATGAAAATACTAACAGTTTGTTTGGGTAATATTTGTCGATCACCAATGGCAGAAGGCATATTACGAAAAAAAATTCAGCAACGTAATTTAGCTGTCACCGTAGATTCAGCCGGAACCTCCGCCTATCATGCCGGGGAGCTTCCTGATTTGCGTGCCCGTGAAACACTGCAGGAGTTTGATATTGCTATCGAAGATCTCCGTAGCCGTCCGTTTGTGAAGGAAGATTTTGCACGTTATGACCTTATCCTTGCCATGGATGAAGAGAACTACAACACAATTCTGGGCATGGCAGAAAATGCGGGGGAGAAGGCGCGGGTAAAGATGCTGATGAACTACCTTTATCCCGGGCAAAACATCAGTGTTCCTGACCCATACTTTGGCGGGGATCAGGGGTTTTATGATGTTTATCATATGCTAGATCAGGCCACAGATAAATTACTGGAAAGTTTATTCTTATGACAACAGTTGAATGGCCCGGCGATATTCCAACTCGTGAAGACCTGCTAGAGGCAAAAGACAGGATACGTGGGAAGGTGCACCATACTCCCCTGTTTACTTCCACACAGCTGGACGATATGTTTTCGGCCCGGCTTTATTTCAAGGCAGAAAACTTACAAAAAGCCGGAGCCTTTAAATCACGCGGAGCTGTCAATGCCGTATTTGCATTGACAGCAGAGCAGGCACAGCAAGGTGTTTGCACACATTCTTCGGGCAACCATGCGCAAGCTTTGGCCAGGGCAGCAGCCTTAAGAAATATTCCGGCCTATATCGTGATGCCGGAAACCGCTCCCCGCCCCAAGGTGGATGCTGTCCGGGCTTACGGAGGCCAGATTACCTTTTGCAAACCAACCCTGTCAGCCCGCGAATCGACACTAAAAACCGTGATACAAAAAACCGGGGCCCGCGAAATACACCCCTACAACGACCCCCTGGTAATTGCCGGACAATCTACCGTTGCTCAGGAAATTAAGCTACAACTGGCCGAAGAACCGGATATGATCATTACTCCTGTTGGCGGTGGCGGATTACTTAGCGGTACGGCCCTGGCTGTAAAGTACTTTTTTCAACATACTAAAGTCCTGGCCGCGGAACCCCGTGGTGCTGATGACGCTTACCGATCTTTCTATAGCGGAAAACTTGTCCCTTCTGTTCAACCCCAAACAATCGCTGACGGATTACTGACATCATTGGGCTCCAGGACCTTTCCTGTAATTTTTCATGAAGTATCAGACATAATGACTGCCAGCGATGCCTTTATCATCAAGGCTATGCGTTTTATTTGGGAAAGGATGAAATTGATAGTGGAGCCGTCAGCCGCTGTTCCTTTAGCCGCCCTCATGCAACAGCAACCTGATATAAAAGGAAAACGAATAGTGGTGGTTCTCTCCGGTGGAAATCTGGACCTTACACATTTACCCTGGCAAAAATCATAGTTTATGACAAAAGGAAAGTTATTTTTAATCCCGACGCTACTCAGTGATTCTGAAATTACGGATGTCCTGCCACAGGGCGTGATCAATCATATTCACAGGCTAAGCATTTTTGCAGTAGAGAAAGTGAGAACAGCACGGCGTTTTCTGATCAAAACAGGGATTCCAACTCCTGTTGATGATCTTGAATTCATAGAATTTAGTAAGCATTCCGGAGAAGAAAAGCTGATGGATATTGTCATGCGGCTGGTACAGGGCCAAAATATCGGACTGCTCAGCGAATCGGGCGTCCCCTGTATTGCCGACCCAGGCGCTATTCTGGTCGAAAAAGCGCACGAATTTCAAATTCCGGTAATCCCTTTAACAGGGCCTTCTTCTATCCTTTTGGGTCTTATGGCAAGTGGCTTTTCAGGCCAGAAATTTTCTTTTCATGGCTACCTTCCTATTGATGATAAACAAAGAGATAATAAGTTAAAGTTTTTGGAGAAGTTATCTTCTAAAGAGGATCAAACACAGATGTTTATTGAAACACCTTACCGAAATATTAAGATGTTTAATGCGTTATTAAAAGTTTGTGCATCCAGTACAAAGCTATCAATAGCAGTAGAGCTTACCGGAAAGCAGGAGCGTATTTTTAGCCATACTATAAGTGAATGGAAGAATTTAGTTGCACCACCAATCCATAAGCAAAATGTGATCTTTTCAATTTATGCACCCTCAAAAAGCAGCAGGAGATAAACAGATTACCACTGATAAAAAATATTCAGGCATTTCCCGCAAATATGTTGGGCGGTGCCGGCTTACTTTTTTTTGTTGACCTGATAAAGCTCCAGGTCATAATGATCAGTGCTTTCAAAGATTTTATCGGCAGATTTGGCAATAAACCCGGAATAATGATGGCCGCTGTTTTCTTTGTAGCGCTTAGTAAATTCATAATAACAGGTAGGCACTTCAAAAAGGCCTTCAGCAAACCGAAGATTTTGTTTGCCGGCTTTGATGCTGGATTGTTCGAGTAAAACATCCGGACTTCCCTTGACTTCTCCACCGGAGTCATTCATAAGGAATCCTTCCTTTTTTAGGAATTTATTCAGCGCATAGATATCATTAAAGGTATCCAGGTGATTGATACTGATGGCAAAGTGGTTGGTACGGAACCCGTTACTATAGAGCCAGGCAGCATATTCAGATTCTTTTCTGAGGTTTTCATAAACATCAAAATGAATGGGAGCCCAGGCAGTACCCGCAAAAATCAATTCTTCAGAAGCAATGGTCCCGACAGGGATATGATCCACAAGATCGTTAACAACAGTTTTGAGTTCCTGGCTGAATTCATCAGTAAGCAAATGACTAATAAAGATACGCGGATAGGTTCCATCAGGATGTTCAAAATGTTTGGCGAACAAGTGTTTTTCCGTAAACTCATAGGTTTTTTTTTCTTGATATCCCCTACTGACAAAAATTTCAGCCAACACATCAATGTTAATTCTGGGGTCATCAAAAGTACGAAAAGCAATGTGGTCGTGAACCACAGTATTTCCTTGATCGACAAATAGATTATATACTTTACGGGCATGTGGATTTTGCCCGGTGTAATCGTTCCACAGTCGTTCGAAAATTTGTTTTAAATGCATCTGTTTATAATTTTGTTTGCTGATTCGCTAATCCCGATAGCTATCAGGACACTTTGTTCGCCCTATCGCAATTTAATCAACCCCGTGTGTGTTCCGCCTTAGGCGGATCATGGCTGGGTTCAGAATAGCATATTTAAGATTAGCTTAGAATAGACTGCTTACTAATTCATCAAGTTTAACCTTATTGAAATATTGGCTAATATTGTATTGTTCCAACACCTCCCTAACCTTAACTTCATTGTGAGGGATGCCCATAAGAGCTTTTTCGATCTCACCAATATCTTTGCTGCTAAAAAAGTCACCATAAAATCTTGCGTTATTAATAATGCCATTTTCAACATCCAGGTTAACTTCAATATGCCCACCTTGAGTGGCCAGGAATTTGGAGAAATTATATTTGGGTGAATAGCCAAAATTCCATTCCCAGGTACTGTATTTTTTCTCTACCAGTTCTTGAATTGCTGCCTTGTCTGTTTCATTGTATTCATACCTTTTGCTTTGCGGATTTAGTTTCATGATGTCATCCATCAGCATTTCTGCAAACTCCTCTACTGTCATATCTTTTCCCAGATGCTCCTTGATGTTCGTAACACGGCTGCGTACCGATTTTACAGCTTTATCACGGAATTTCCGGGGGTTGACATTCAATGCCTTACTTAAGTCACCCATTTTTGAGGAAAACAATAAAGTACCATGATGCAGCACTTTATTTTTATAGACGTGTTCGGCATTACCTGAGAATTTTTTACCATCTATCGTAATGTCATTACGACCTTCAAAGCGGGCATTAATTCCTAACTTTTGAAGAACGTCGATGATTGGGAGTGTAAATTTTTTAAAATCAACTAAGTTGGTGTTTTCGCCTATCTTGATAAATCCAAAGTTAAGGTTTCCCAAATCATGAAAAACAGCTCCTCCACCCGACAATCGTCGCACAATTTCAATATTATTTTCCTTAACATAATCAATATTGATTTCGGACAAGGTGTTTTGATGTTTTCCAATGATAATTGAGGGAGCATTACGATAAAGCAAAAAAACATCCTCATCAAAATTCTTCATCAGATATTCTTCGCTGGCAATATTAAAGGCCGGTTTAATCTCAGGAGATAAAATACAAATCATGTGTTTATGGTTTGAAAAATATTAGGCAAATAAACACAAAATATTTTAAATATGTTCAATATTTTTAGTAGAAAGTATTAACCTGCACTTGTTTGTAAGTCAATATTTTTCTTCATTGTCTCAAATTTATTAACAAAGGAATGCGGGTGATTTGGTGGAGCTAAATGTTTTAAATATTGCATCAGATTATTGATTTCCATGTTTATACGCCGGTTAAAGACCTTGTGATTTTTCTGATAGTAGCTTTCAAAAGCACTAAAACAAAAATATGGATCGGCATTTTGATCAATCAGTCGCTCAATTTCAAAAATGCAGTAGAAACTATTGTTTGTTCCAAACTCATCATTAATCTCTTCGTTCGGGATAATATACTGCTTAATTGCTTTAAAAAGCCCGGCAGTACTGGCATTTTGATAAATCATATCTCCGTAATACACCGAATAGATCAAGTTTCCCAAGGCGATATAAAACGAACGTCCAAACATACTTTGATTTTTTTTACGAATATACAAACAATAAAAGGCAAAGTAAAGTCTTTTTTTATTGTTTTTCACTTGATTATCATCATTTTTTTTTGTATATTCCAGCGCCAAAATTTTAAAAACCCATCAAGTTATGAAAACAATTTTTACTATTTTCTTTGTCACTATGCTCATTCTTTCAGGTCAGGCTCAGGATCTGGAAAGGATACAACGCCGCATGAATGAAGTAAATAACAACATCCGCAATGTTGAAGTTCAAAACGCCAGACTCCTGAGCAGTATGAGTAACCTGGAAGCCAGTTATCAAAGTTTTCAGGATAGCATAACCCCAATCCTGGCAGAAAACCAGCGTTTAATCGATTCTTTTAAGGAGGACATGAAAACGCACAACAACCAGATCGAAACCATACAAAAACGCCTGGATGAAACCACTAAAACTTTGGATGCACAGGTAGGAGAACTGGGACATGAACAAAAAACAATGAAAACAATTCAGTATCCAGGCTTAATCATTCTCTTGATTATTGCTGTCTTTATTTTTATTATCATGAATAGAAAGTTGCATCGAAAACATCGAAAAACCCAGGCCGACTTAGATGCTGCAAAGCAAGAACAGGAAAACAAACACATTTCATTGAAAAAGGAATTGACAAACAGAATGAATGATTTGGATAAGAGCAACCTGCAAATCAGTAAGAACATTAAAGAGTTAAAGACAAGCTTTGAACAACAGCTAAATGAGCTGCAGAAATCGTATGAAGATTCTGTCACAAAAAAAATCCAAACAACAACAGAGACGTTCAATGAAAAACATAGTAGTTTAGAAAAGCTTATCAAAAGCCATGATAAAGAGCAAAAAGCCATAAAAAAGCAATTAAAGGCACTGGATGACAGCTTGAAAGAGGAGTAATTATTGGCGAGCTTATTCTTAAGTACCACCTCGCATATCGCATTGTGATGCTTTGTTTATATCTGTAATCCGGATGATCACTTTTCATTTTGATCCGGTAGTGAATAAATTTACTGCATTTTATATACTTTTGTAGCAAACCCAAAGCAATGATCAATTTAAAGACACTGAAGCAACAGCATTTCGCCTTGTTATTGAGTGCTTTAAGTTTAGGCGTGTTTATAATGCTGGCCGTATTTTCGGAGGGCTCATACGGAGGTGCGGATGAACTTAAGCAATTTAAATATGCATACAATGCTTTTCATAATCCTGAATTGCAATCATTTTTACAGGGAAAACAATTTTATGTTTTGCTCACTACTCCTTTTGCTTATTTTGGTCTGATTGGATTACGTTTATTCAATGTTGTGCTTGCCGTTTTAACAGCATATCTTACCTATCGCTCAGCCCGACTTTTAGGATACCAATATGCTGTTTTGGCGCCTGTTCTGGTATTATTTACACCAGTCTATGCCATAATGGTGCCCACAGCCATGACAGAAATCGCTTTCAGTTTTATTTTGATTCTAAGTATCTGGCTTTTCATAAAGAACAAATTTCTGTGGTCTGCTTTAGTTTTGTCTTTTATCCCTTTTATCCGAAACGAAGGCATTGTCATTTTGGCTGTTTTTGCACTGGCATTTCTGATGCTAAAGAACTACAGATCGATACCTTTTCTATTCATCGGCTTTTTGTTATACAGTATAACAGGAGCTTTAGTATTTAAAGATCCATTGTGGATCGTCCATCAGGTCCCCTATGAAGGAGCAGCTGATATCTATGGAACGGGCAGTATCTTCAGATTTTGCATTCATAGTGATAAAATATTCGGTTTCATTTTGACTGGGCTTATCCTGGTCGGGCTATTTCGGTTTTTATGGCAGTTGACCGGTCGTGGACCATCTACAGATAAGGCAACAAAGGTTACCGAAGGTTTGGTGGTTATAGGATCTTTTATCGCATATTTTGCTGCTCATTCTTTTGTTTGGTATGCCGGAATCGGTAGCTCTTTAGGCCTGGTGCGTGTTATGGCTGCCATTGTTCCTGCTGCAGTACTCGTTGGCATAAAAGGCCTGGATTTTTTCAGGATACTTATCGAAATAAAACCCTGGGTAAAATATGTAGCTTTTTTGATATTTACTTTCTTTTATATCCATTTGACGATGAATATATACACCTTTCCGGTTAAATTAGGCAGAGAAGAAAGGGAAATCAAAAAAGTTGTAGAGTGGATTGATAACAATGCTCATCAAGCACCAAGGATACATTATCACAATGACTGGCTCGAATATTTCTTTATACAACAGGGACATAATCCGGAACGCTTAAAAAAACGAATACCGAATGTGCTCTATCCGGCAAAAAATGTAACTCCCGGGAGCCTGATAATTTGGGATGCTCATTTTAGTCCCAACGAAGGACAATTACCGCTGGAAGCATTGCTGAATCATGACGCCTATAAATTGCGCACGGTTATAAAACCAAAAGTACAGTTCAAAACTTTGGGCAATGAATTATATTCGATCTATATCTTTCAAAAGCGGAATACAGATGAGGAAATGCAAAAGGCGTCAGATGAATAGCATACCTTATTCCATTTGAGCCCTGATGAATCTGGCTTTACCTGTCAGGTCAGGAAGTAACTCTATAGAAGTAAAATGGTTATCTTCCAGAAGCTGGCATAGCTCCTCTCCTTTTTTTTCATGGATCTCCAAAAATAACCATCCGTCGTGAGCAAGTTTCTGAAGAGCAAATTTTAGAATGGCCTTATAATAGAGCAAGGCGTTGTCATCTGGCACAAAAAGCGCATCGGAGGGTTCATGATCCAGTACATTTTTTCTCATCATCACTTTATCAGCTTCCGGCACATAAGGAGGATTGCTAACAATAAAATCATAGGGTTTTTGGCGGTAGCGCGACAGGTTGAAGTTTCTGATGTCATCAACGATAAAATTCGGTTTTAGCTCATATTCAAGAGCGTTATTTTTTGCAATTTTCAGAGCATCCACTGAAATATCGCTGGCATCGCAAAAAATAGTATCCGATTCAGACATCAGGGCTATAGGAATACAGCCACTGCCAGTACCAATATCAAGCCCATAAAGCAATTGCTGACTACTTTTGTATGTCTGAAGAATATTTTCTACCAGAAACTCTGTTTCTGGTCGGGGAATCAGTACATTTTCATCCACTTTTAGTATTAGGTTTCTAAAGTAAGCTTTTCCGCTTATGTATTGCAGAGGTACATGTTGCATACTTTCATCATGCATACGATTCAAGTCAGGTTCAGAATTATTAGGAAATGGATCATCCAGGTGCTGTTTCAACTCAATTTTCTTTTCATTAAGCAGATCTTCCAATAACCACCAGGCCATATTTGTAGCCTCGTATGTCGGATAAATCCGTGAAAGATCCTGTATAAGCCAGGCGAGAATTTCCCTGATAGTCCTCATTCCAATGTCGGTTTAAAATGTATTTTTGCAAGGCAAAGATACAAAGTATGGATGAAGTAAGATACATGCGTCGTTGTCTGGAATTGGCGCGCATGGGCGAAGGCAAAACAGCTCCCAACCCCATGGTAGGTAGTGTCATTGTTTATCAGGGGCGCATAATTGGTGAGGGTTATCATCATCATTACGGCGAGGCTCATGCTGAAGTAAATGCTATCGAAGCGGTAAAAGACAAGCGGCAACTACAGGAGTCCACATTGTATGTCAATTTGGAACCTTGTTCGCATTATGGCAAGACACCACCGTGTTCTGACCGGATTATACAGGAAGGCATTCCCAGAGTAGTCATAGGCACAACCGATTCGAATAGTTTGGTTGGTGGCAAAGGCATAGAAAAGATGCAGAAAGCGGGTCTGGATGTTCATGTAGGGGTATTGGAGGAAGAGTGTCATTATTTGAACAGGTCATTTTTCACCTATCATCAACACCAACGGCCGTATGTCATATTAAAGTGGGCCCAAACCATAGACGGATTTATGGACAAAAAGCGATCTCTGAGTGAGTCGCCTCATGTCAACTGGATTACAGGAGAGCGATTAAAGGTGTTAGTTCATCGTTGGCGTGCTGTTCACCCAGCCATTTTGGTCGGTTCTGTAACTGCTTTGAATGATAATCCAGCTCTGACAGTTCGTGAGTGGGTTGGCGAAAACCCTTTGCGTTTGGTGGTGGATGAAGAGAATACCCTTCCCTCCCATCTTCAGCTTTTTGATCAGCAGGTGCCCACGATTGTCTTTAGTCAAAAAGCCAAGGCAGACAAAAAGAATCTGCGCCACATACAGCTTGATTTTGCTGCTCCCATAGCATCACAGGTTCTGCAATATCTCTATCAGCAACAAATACAGTCGCTTATTGTGGAAGGCGGACGGAAAATGTTAGAGACCTTTATCCGCGAAGGATTATGGGATGAAATCCGTGTGCTCAGCGGTGACAAGTTTTTTTATTCAGGATTAAAAGCACCTGCCGTTCCCAAACAGGCTCAAACGATTGACCATGTCGGTAACGACCGCCTGATTCATGTCGTAAATCCTGCGAATCCTTTTTTAGCTCTTAAAGCTAAGTCAAATAATGGCGAAAAGCGATAATACGTCCACAGGCAGGCGCTTATTTTTCCTTACATTTGCGCTGGTATAAAAAAAAACCTATGCTATATTTAGTCTTCGCCATAATAATGTCAACGGCAGTGATGGTTGTTTTTCGCATGTTTACACGCTATGGTATCAGCAACATGCAAGCTATTGCTGTAAATTATGTCATTGCTGCCTGGGCATCCTACGCTGTACAGGACAGTCCCCTCAGCCTTTCCGATCTACCTTCGCAGTCATGGTTTATTATGGCCGTGATTATTGGGATTTCATTTATTATCGGGTTCAACCTTTTTGCGCTCTCTTCACAAAAAGCCGGCGTAGCCATTACCGGGGTATCAAGTCGTGTTTCGGCCATTATTCCTGCTGCTTTCGGATTAGTTTTTCTTAATGAAGACCTTACACTTATTAAAGGAGCTGGCATATTACTGGTTCTTGTTGCTCTCTACCTGATCTTTAAGCGAGACAAATCCATTGAAGTAGATCCCCGTTACGTGTTTTTTCCGATATTGTTATTTTTGGTTAATGGTGCCAACGACACCATGATGTCGTATACGGAGAAGACCTTTTTAAAAGCGGATAACGACCATATTTTGCTTTTTCTTTCCGTCATTTTTGCCACCTCCCTTGTCTTTGCGCTGGGAATTGTAGCCTATAATATTTTCGCCGGAAAGCGAAAGCCCGCCCTAAAAAACTTATGGGGAGGAATAATTTTAGGTCTGCTGAACTTTGGCTCTACCTATTATTTTTTAAAAGCCATTAGTGTATTTGAAGTCTCGGTAGTAGTGCCGGTACAAAATGTTAGTATTGTCTCTCTTTCAGCGCTTACAGGCTTTTTAGTATTTAAAGAACACTTACGAAAAATCAACTGGCTTGGAATTATTATTGCTATTATTGCCATATTCCTGATTGCCATAGCCAGAACATCATCCTAAAATTTATGATGTCAGACGATACCTATAAAACAATAACAAAAACATCTGAAGGGATATACAAAGATCGCGGCAGTAAATTTATTGGATTTGCTATTCCAGCTACCAGTGAAGAACAGGCTAAAGCAGAGCTTGACGAATTAAAAAAGCGGTATCATGATGCCAGACACCACTGCTTTGCTTATCGTTTGGGATGGGATTACGCCATATACCGGATCAATGACGATGGTGAGCCTTCGGGTACCGCCGGCAAGCCTATTTTTGGGCAAATCAGATCGTTTGGGTTAACCAATGTCCTGATTGTCGTTATACGATATTTTGGCGGCGTTAAGCTTGGGGTAAGAGGTTTGATAGACGCATACAAAGGAGCTGCTTATAGTGCTCTGAAAAATAACACCATTGAAACACTAACCGTTAAAGAACGATTGCATTTACATTTTGGTTATGCTCAAATGGGCAGGGTTATGCATATTATTAAGGAATACAAACTAACACAATTAAAAACCGATCTGCAGCTTGAATGTGATATTGAAATAGCGGTTCGCCAAAGCAAAAGCCTGGAAATACAAAATGTCTTTCAGGCAATAGAACATGTCAAAATTAGCTCGAAAGGGTTGATTTGATTACCAGAAGAGGTGCCATGCTTATATCATCAAGAAATAAAAGCAATCAGAAGCTCCATTTAATACGAAGATAAAATAGCTGCCCCACATCACCATACTCCGTTCCTTTATCTCCAAAAAACAGCTGCGAGCTAAGCATAGCGTCAATATTTTGTGCCAAAGAATAGGTTAAGGCCGGGCCACTATACCAGGAACCGTCAAAAGGATTTACAATAGCAGAAAAGTCAGCACTTAATAAAGGGGTAAAAGGGTAGCTTATCTGAAAAAAAAGTTCAGTTTTGGAAGGAGTAAGCGTTTTTGCTGATAGGTCTTGATTATTAATAAAGAGCAATGGTCTGGCGGCTTTTCCTGTTGTTCCCTGATTATTAAAAAGTAGTCCTGTGCTAAGGTACAAGCTATTGTCAAACATATAATCAGCACTCACCGAAGCGACTATCTGTCCTGCTGTATCGGCAAAATTTCCTTTATGCTGAAACCAGGTAGCTTCACCACGGAAGCCGGCGCCACCGATATTGCCACTCCAGCCGGCGCCAAAAACAGCATCATCTCTCATATATCCGCCCAGCACCTGCCAGTCGAAGCCGAATTTGTTGAAACGATACAACGCGCCCAGAGCCATTTCATCCCAATTTTTTCCGGCCTGCCAGACCAACTCCGCCGAAGAAGCTGCTCCGGTATAGTACTGCACTTTCAAAGCATCCGTACCCGGGCGCTCTTCGTAATCGAAGTCAAAATAATTAAAGGTATTAAAAATATCGTTGGGGTTCCATACCATACTGACACCCCAGTTCAGGCGCTGACGTCCGGCCCTCACCTGCCACTGGCCACTGACAAAGTCGACATACATACGGTCAACCATCGTATGCAGTATATAGCCATTATCGGATAGTATGGATTCTGACAAGTCGAAAAAGCCATTATCCTGGCTGAGCATTTCTGCATAGGACTCTCCTGTTGTGGCAGTAAATGAATTCATCAGCTTCACCATTTCTCCATACATAAACCTGTTGCGCCCCTGTAACACCAACGACCACTTTGCATCAGGATAATAAGCAAAATTCAAGCGGTTGTGCAATAAATTATCCGTAATAAGTTCATTCTGCATCAACGTATGGTCTTCAGGATAAATGCCTGTCTGCAGGTTTTTCAGATAGCCATTGAACTCAAACTTATCATTTTGAGCCGATAAGTTGGTTGAAATCAAGACAGCTGCGATGATTAACCCAAAAGTCCGCATATTACTAATTTTATCCACTATCATTTGGTGCCGGTCAGGATTTTTGATTATCATTTTTCACTTTTCCATCCTCGATTGTAACCACGCGGCGGGCTTTATTCACGACACGCTGATCATGCGTGGAGAAGATAAAGGTGATGTTTTCTTCTTTATTCAGGGTTTCCATAATGTCGAGCAGATTTTCGGAAGATTTGGAATCCAGGTTAGCAGTAGGTTCATCGGCCAGCACAAACTTCGGTTTGGATGCCAGGGCCCTGGCCACAGCGACCCGCTGTTGTTGTCCTCCCGACAATTTCGACGGACGCGCATGCATCCGTTCTCCCAGGCCTACCGCTGTTAGAAGTTGTTCCGCTCTCTCTTTGCGTTCATTTTTCGACTTGCCCTGCAGTTGCAGTATAAATTCCACATTTTCCATGGCCGTCATCACAGGAATAAGATTATATGCCTGAAAAACAAATCCGATGTTTCTAAGCCGGAAATCAATCAACTGCGAAGAGGAAAGATTCTCCAGGTTAATGTCATCGACAGTAACCTTTCCACTGCTTGCTTCATCAAGTCCGCCAACAATATTCAGCAGTGTGGTTTTTCCTGAGCCCGAAGGACCGACAACAGCAGCGAATTCGCCTTTTTCAAAACTCAAATCAATGCCGTTTAGTGCATGAACAGGCACAGCTAGCGAATTATAGACTTTTGTAAGGCTGTTAATTTCTATGATACTCATTGCTATAATATTTTCAGGTTTATTATTCTGTTCTTATACTCTCTGCCGGATTCAGCCTAAGCGCTTTCAGTGCGGGATAAATAGCTGAAATGATTCCGGTTAAAATGACGAGACCAGTAACACCGGCCAGGGTTTCTAATTCAATAGCAGGATAAACAACGGGCTCCCAGCCCATAGCTGCCAAGCCTTCGGCATAAAGCGAAAGGTCTATCCCTGTTGATCCCAAGATTTCTGTAATGCCATATCCTGCCAAAATTCCTGTTATCCCACCGGTAATAGCAAGAAAAACAGACTCCATCATGATCATAAAAAAGATACGTTTTCGGTTCATCCCTATGGCCATTAACATGCCGAGCTCTTTCACCCGTTCCAGCACAGCCATCAGCATAGTGTTGACTATCCCGAAAAGTAGTGCCAGGAGGATTATCACGATAATTATATACATATACTGCCCCATGACATCATTTAAATAGCTTAATTCGGGGCTAATGTCTTTCCAGCTACTTACCTGCTGCTGTTGGAAAAGAGATGCCATTTGTGCTTTCTTTTCTTCCAACAAATTGTTATCCTCAAGCAGAACGGCTATTTCATGCCCTACTCCTTCAGGAACACCCATGGCAGCTTGCAAGTCCTGATAGTTTGCAAAGACATGCATTTTATCAAACTCTGAATTATCCGTATTATAAATGCCCGTTACACGAAATCCCAAAGAAATGGGGTTTCCGTGGATATCAGCAAACTGAACAACAATTCTGGATTTTATTTTGACATTCAGCTTATCAGCCAGTTCATCGCCAATAACAAGCGGTTTTATTCTTTGGGGAACATCCTTAAAATAACTACCTTCCACAATTTGTTTATGGATGTTGGTTACCCGGCTTTCATCTTCGGGGAATATTCCATTTAACAAAATCCCTGAGCCTGTTCCGGCAGCAGTGATCATACAGTTGGTGCTAAGTCTGTTACTGGCGGCTTTGACACCTTTTATTTCGTATAGGCTGTCGGTTTTTTGATCAGCTCCGGGAATAAATTGCGTCAGTTTATCTTCCTGACGAAAATCGGGATGATGAAGCTGAATATGAGAGACCTCATTTTCTATAGCCGACTCAATACGCTGATCGACCATCCCCTTCATAAAAGCAGTAGAAAATACTCCGCCACAGATCCCAAGCGTAACCGCCAGGATAACCACCAGGCTTCTGAGCTTGTTTCTCCAGATATTCCGCCATGCAATTGCTATAACCATAATGTTTCGTTTTGATTAAGCGCGTAATGCGTCTATTTCCTTCATTCTATAAATTGTAATCAGTGGATATAAAGCTATGACAATGGTGATGATAAAAATCACCAGGGCTTGATTAATAAAAACCTGCGGATCCATAACCACGTACATAAACGGTTCCCAGCCATACTCGGCCATGGCTTCGGCAGCTTTTCCTGTCAAAGGAATCGGATTATTCACATAATAGGCAATGATGGGAATACTGATTAAAATGCCTGTTACTACACCAATGAGTCCAATACAAAGCATCTCCAGAAAAACAACAGCAACCAGGCGTATTCTTTTCATCCCGACAGCCATCATAACGCCGAGTTCACGCCGGCGTTCTGCCATCATCATCATCACAGTGCCCAGGATTCCGAACATAATAATCATATAGAGAATTATCAGAAATATTACTCCGCCAGCGCGGTCAGCATCAATTTGCTGAACCATTTCCGGCTGCATTTCTCTCCAGGTCATCAATGTATATTGTTTTGGGTCAAGTTTTTGTGACCAGTCATTTGCAACAGGCTGAAGCTGCTCCTGGTCTTCCAGCATGATGACGACCGAAGTGAGCATTTCAGGAGCACTCAGGTATTCACGGCAACGTTCAATATCCATATAAATCATCGATTTACTCAATTCCGAAGATGGAAAATCCACGATTCCTTTTACCGGAAACAAACCTGCAGCTGTAACCATATGATACCCCTGACCGGTAAGCACCAGGGTATCCCCTGTTTCAAGGCCTAAGTTCTCAGCCAGCATTCTGCCTATCAACACGCCGTCGGAGCCCTTTTCAAGGTATTCCCCTTTTTTCAGGTAGCTCATTATCTTCGTGACTTCTTTTTCCATTTCAGGGCTTATGCCTACTATAGATGCCACTTTGGTGATTTCTTGATGCGATGCCAGAGAAAAATACTCCAGTCGAGGCGAAACATGCGTTATGCGTTCATCGTCCTGTAATGCATTTAGCAGTGAGTCACCGGGAGCCATCGTATGTTGCAATGTTTTTTCCTCCCAGTAGTCGGGATGTTGCAACTGCGCATAGCCGGTATAAAACTGCACTATGCTTTGAATGTTGCCTTCGTACGTGCCCTCTTGCATGGCTCCCATAAAAATAGCAAAGATGACACCGAAAAAAACAGAAGCTGAGGTTATCAGGGTCCGCCTCCGGTTTCTCCACAAATTACGCCATGCGAATATTAACCAGGTTTTCATTACTTAAACTTTTTTAATTCATAACTGTCATTTTCCATTTTCGGATCAATAACAAACGTATATCATAACCAGGTAAACTGCAGCATATTAACTGTATGACTTGGTTTATTTCCGGTTGATGTTTCTCAGCGTAGCCTTTTCATCCGCTGTTGTGAAAAGAAACTTTCGCTGATATTGACATTAAAATCCATTTCCACAAACTCAAGCGTAGTCTGATGCCCGGATTTATCATTAGGTGTAATACTCATTTTAGCGGGCAGTTTACGGTCATCAAAGGTACGGATGTCAGAGGCTGTCATTGTTTGCACTAAATCACCAAAGTCATCGAAATATTCGGCTTTAAGCTGATAATATTCTTCTTTTGATATCCAGATGACGATCTCACCCCAGACAACAGCGGCGTCTTCTTTAGGAGATAACTTTATCTTATGACATTCAATGCCAGCGATGGTTTCCGTGCCTGTTACTTTCTTATGATAGTCGCTGACAATAGATGATTCCTGCACCAGGTCATCGTTGGTAAAATCAGAACCCATCCATGATTGCATCATCATGCTGGGGGGGATTTTTATCATTCGCTCAATAGAAGGCATCCAATGCCACATTTCGTTTTGGCGCTTTAAAAAAGCCTGCCCTTTCTCTTTAGCCGGGGCGGTAATTAAAATCATAGAATACTCAGATCCCAGCGACCAGCTTTTCATTTCTATGGCACGACTCCAGTTTGGACGAATGATGTTCATGCGCATTGTACCCTGACTGGATTCTCCCCGGAATTTCTGGTCAGCCTTTTTTACGATAGCTTCAGCATCCTGGGCCCTGGTTTCAACTGCGAAGATTGACATGACTAACAGCATGCCGCCTACAATTAATGCTTGTTTTTTCATTGGTGGGCTTCTTTCTTTTTATCTGATTTGCAAAATTGTTCTGTTAATTTATTCTCCATTTTTTCAAGCGGAAAATATTCCGGAGCTGCTAAATATTGAATGGTTATTCCTTTTAGCACCGAAATAAAATAGAAGGCCTCCCCCTCCGGGTCTGAGCTACCTTGACGACGGAAATAATCGATTATCATTTCCAGGATATTTTCTGATTTTTTAGGAATGTTTTTTGTAATGATCTTCAGAATCTGTGGATTGAATGCAAAACTCAGATAGAGTTTCCAAAATGCTTGTCGCTCCTGTATTATTTGGAACATCTTCTGAATAAAAAATCTCAACTCCTGATCACCCAAAACACCATCATTGTTTAAATCAAAATATTGATACACTTCCTCGGCTGCATTGACCACAACTTTTATCAACAATTCCTCCTTGCTGCTAAAATAATTATAAATTAACCCTTTGGATATTTTTGCCTCCTTAGCAATCCTGGCAATTGACGTAGAATCATACCCTACTGTCGCAAACAGATTTAAAGCCACATCAATAATTTCATTTCTCCGGTCATCCCGTATTTGCTTATATTGCTTTTCAGTTTTTGGCATGAATATATTTTTGACTGAACGTTTGGTCAAAGATACATCAATTTGGTCTTATGTGTCAAGGAAAATTTCATTTTTTTTTATTCTGATTTAAAAAATACTTTAGCGCACTCACCAGGGCCGGCATTATTTGTATCGCCATAAACATTGTATATGTGTATAATACAAAGGATATCTGATCTAATACTTAAGCATCAAAAAATATGGATGATAATTCCACATGCTTATTGAAAATTTAATGGATTCTACGCCTAATTCAAAAAATAATATCTAATTTTGTAAACAGGGAAAATAAGTTATGACATAAACGCATACGTGTAAAAAATGCACTGGTCATAGCGCAGTTTTTCTTTTATAAGACATACATTAAAATAAACGATGAGCATGAAGAGATTTAGCTTACTTATGATCGTAGTTAGCCTGTTAGCCATAAGTTATACTAATTGCACGGAGCAGGAAATCAAGCAACGCGAGAGCAGGGAGTATGGTTCTGAGTTATACCTTGATTCTGTGGAGCTAAACATGGCATATCCGGATGTGGATGTTGAGGCCCGTTATCCTCCGGGAAAAGAGCCTGATCAAACAAAAATCCATGTAAGCACCAATGCCAATCCGCAGGGCATGACCTTTACTGCGATGCCTGAGGAAAGTGAATACTGGGAAGCCTTTGGTGACAAGTGGGAAGAGATGCGTTCGACGCTCACCTTTGAGGTGGCAGAAGAAAACCGTGAAGAGTACCGCCAAATCAAAGTGGATCCGAATGGCGATCAGGTCACCATTAATATCGACGATAGTGCATACATTAAAACCTATCCGGTAAACATGCGCTACTTCACGCAGATTACCTTTTGGACTTTTGTGGACCCAACAAACCGTGAAGCCACACTGTTTCTTTATGATATTTCAAAGGGCTCTCAAGACAGTCCTAAAGTTCATATCAGCAGCGATTCCGATGCTATTGGCTTTGAAATGACTACAGACTATGTAGACCCGATGATATATTCGCATCCGGCAGCGTTCCATAATTACAATGTGGATTTTTATTTTACAACTACCGGGCAGTCCGAGCCGTCAACCAAAACACTTTTGGTGAAGGAAGGTGATAAAATATATGTGGAATACAGAAACAAAACTTTTTATTTAACAGCATTTAATGAAATTCACTGGCCTATGCCGGCTTTATAAGAAATGAATACGTATGCTGTAAGTAGTAATGCATTCATCAAAAGCAAATAATAACCTTAAAAATCAATCATTATGCGTAATTTTTTTACAATTTTCAGTCTTATGATCTTCATGTCCTTTAGTGGACTTCAGGCACAGCAGCTAAGTGAAGATTTTGAAACAACAACGCCCGATTCAGACATTAGTTTAACAGATTGGGAAAACCTTGCCAATGTAGGTGGCAGAGCGTGGATTGGCAAAGAGTATGACAGCAATAAGTATGCGCAGTTTAGCTCATACAATTCCGGCGAAGCCAACGAAGGCTGGCTGATCACTCCTGCCCTGACACTGGACGGCACCAATGATTTTTCATTCGATGTGAATATCGGATACTGGACCCATGATGCATTAGAGGTATACATCTCTACTGACTATAGCGGTTCTCCTGCCAGTGCTACCTGGGATACCCTGACAGGCAATTTCACGATTCCCTCGCAACCTTCAGGCGGATATGGCACCTTTGCCACAGCTGGAACAATGACTCTGGCTAATTATTCCGGGACAGCTTATATCGCCTTTGTTTATTATGGTGATGATAATGCCGGTGAAACCACAACAATTCAGGTGGATAATGTCGTGGTTACTGAAAACAGTACTTCCATTAAGGAACAATCCGATGACAATCTGAGTGTTTATCCGAATCCGGCCAGCTCACAAATCAACATAGAGCATAGCGCCGCTATTAACACGATTTCTATCTCCAATATCAATGGTCAGAAAATTATGGAAGCTGAAAACCTGAAAAGGGCACAGCATTCTATGAATGTGGAAAATCTACCCCGGGGTGTTTATGTCGTTAATATCATTGACACTAATGGTGAAAGTTCTTACAGCAAATTTATCAAGAAATAGCTTGTACTGCTAATTTAAGTTTTCGGGCAACCTGCTATATTTATGGCAGGTTGCTTTTTTTTGCATAACAGCCAGCTTTAAAGGCCTGATTCTTTTGCCTGATTTTGGTTATTGATCATATTTTTGTATTTTTGCATTTATATATGGACCCAGACGAGCCCTCATTTAGTACATATCAGCCTTATTATCTGACTGATATGCATGACTGTGCTATAAAGCATACAACGTTAATACGCAATTATTCATTAAATTTGATTGAACAATTCTTAGTTCAAATCACTTATTTTATTACCATTATCTATTTTAACAAAAAAACACTTTAAAAATGCAACGCATTTTAATAAAATACGGAGGTAACGCCATGGTAAATGACGAACTCCGAAGTCAAATCATTAAAAACATCATTGAACTCAAAAAGCAAGGAATACAGGTTGTGCTGGTTCATGGTGGCGGTCCTTTTATTGCCAGACAGCTTGATCAAGCCGGCATAGAAAGCGAATTCATCGACGGTCATCGCAAAACAACATCTGAAGCTTTAGTGCATGTAGAGATGGCGCTAAAAGGGCAGGTAAACGGCCGCCTAATTGCTTTGTTCAACCAATTTGGCAGCCTTGCAGCCGGGCTTTCCGGAAAAGATGCCGCCATGGTAATGGCAGAGGAGAGAATTCATACCACCACCGACAAAAACGGTAACAAACAAAAGGTCAGTCTTGGCCATGTGGGTGATGTCAAAAGAATCAATACACATTTCCCTGAGCTGCTTCTAAAGGAAAACATCACACCGGTAATCACCTGTATAGCAACAGATGAAAAGGGCAATGATTACAATATAAATGCGGATATGATGGCCGGGCATCTTGCTGGAGCCCTCAATGTCGATCACTTTCTTGTCCTTACTGATATCGATGGCTTAAGGCATAATGTCGATGATCCTGAAAGTCATATTACCGAGCTCACAGCAGAGCAGGCCAAAGGAATGTTTGGCAACAGCATTCAGGGTGGCATGATACCCAAAATCGAAGCTTGTTTGTTGGCCCTGGAAAATGGCGCCCAAAAAGCCAGCATCATCAATGGCACCAAACCCGAATTATTAATACACAAAATAATACATAAACAAAATGTCGGAACATCAATCATCTCAAAACACTAAGCATTCTGATCGTCTAACCAAAATAGATCAGCAACATCATCTGCCAACGTATAAACGTTTCCCTGTTGCTTTTGTCAGCGGTAAGGGCTGCAGGCTTCGCGATGCAGACGGAAATGAATACCTGGATGCTCTTGCAGGCATAGCTGTAACCAGCCTGGGACACGCCCACCCGAAAATTACAGAAGCCATAAATAAGCAGGCCTCCCGCTTGCTTCATGTTTCTAACTTTTTCATTACCGAACCGCAGGTAAAACTGGAAAAACGCTTAACAGAAGCATCCTGGATGGATCATGTTTTTCTTTCCAACAGCGGAACAGAGTCTTTTGAAGGAGCTGTAAAGCTGGCTCGCAAATATGCCTCTAAACGTAACCGTGGTGGCGGGATTATCTCCATGCACAACTCCTTTCATGGCAGAACCATGGCGGCAATGGCTTCGGCTGCTCCCGAAAAGCAGGAAGGCTTCGGCCCGATGCCCGGAGGTTTTAAGCAAATCCCTTTTAACGATATCGAAGCTTTTAAAAACGAAGTCTCTGATGATATTGCCGCGGTCGTGCTGGAACCTGTTCAGGGCGAAGGTGGTATTCATGTTGCCCAACAGGACTATCTTAACGAAATCCACAAAATTTGCACAAAGAACAACATCCTGCTTATTTTTGATGAAATCCAATGTGGAATGGGACGTACAGGCAATCTTTTTGCCAAAGACCACTTTGGTGTTCAGCCTGACATCATCACCCTGGCCAAGGCGCTGGGTAACGGAGTGCCTGTAGGCGCTATTTTGTGCAACAAAGAAGTCAGTGGTGCTATTGACTACGGTGACCACGGGACTACGTTTGGAGGAAATCCTCTGGCTAGTGCTACCGCTTTAGCCGTGCTTGATGAGATGGAGAAACCCGGTTTTATGGAAGAGGTCAGGCGCAAAGGGGATATCCTGAAAAATCGCTTGCTGGAGCTTCAACAAAAGTTCGATGCAATTAAGGAAGTTCGGGGACTCGGCTTAATGCTGGGAATAGAATTCAGCTTTGAAGCCAAACCGTTGGTGGAAGAGCTGCTGAAAAAAGGCCTTGTTGCCAATGCCACTGCAGGCAATGTGCTGCGCCTTGTTCCGCCGTTGATCATCAGTGAACAGGAAATTGACGAATTAATGCAAATACTGACCGACACACTAACAGAAAAAATCAATAACTCATGATAAAAGCTGCAATTATTGGAGCAACAGGCTACACCGGTTCCGAGCTGGTAAGTTTGTTGCTTAAACATCCTGAGGTGGAAATATCTATGATCACCTCTGAATCCCGCAAGGGAGAATTATTTTCAGATGTCCATCCGCAATTTAAAAACATCTGTGATCTTAAATTACACTCTGCCGACGATATCGACAAGGTAAATCCGGATGTTTGTTTTTTGGCTCTCCCCCATCGCGTGGCCATGGAGTTTGTCAAAAAATGGAAAGATAAGGATTTTAAAATTATTGACCTTTCCGGAGACTATAGATTGAGTTCTGCAGCAGTTTATCAGCAATGGTATGACAAAGTTCATGATACCCCGGAGCTGGTGCCTGAGGTTCCCTATGGACTTCCGGAGTTGTATAAAGATAAAATCAAAGGCTCTAAGATAGTTGCAAACCCGGGGTGCTTTCCTACAGCGGGAATTTTGGCTTTAGCGCCATTGCTGGCTAACAATATGGTGGAAACAGACAGCATTATTGTAGATGCTAAAACAGGCACTACGGGCGCCGGCATCAAAAGCAGTCCTACTACGCATTTTGCCAATGTAAATGATAACTTCAAGGCTTACGGCCTAAAAAAACATCGTCACACAATTGAAATTGAAGAAGTGCTGTCAGATTCGGGAAAAGAAAAAGCCACAGTACAGTTCACCCCGCACATCCTACCTGTTGACCGCGGTATTTTGGTGACAGCATATGCCAGACCAAAAATGGAAGTTACGGATGCTATACTTAATGATAGTTACAGGCAGTTTTATAAAGGCCAACCCTTTATTCGCTTGCGTTCACAAGTTCCTGAACTTAAATTTGTGCGTGGAACCAATTTGTGTGACATCCATGTTACTTATGATGAACGGACAAATCGGATTCTGGCCCTCAGCGCCATCGATAACCTGGTGAAAGGCGCTGCCGGACAGGCAATACAAAATATGAATATCATTTTTGATTTAGATGAAACCAGCGGATTACATATTATTCCGCTTCAACCATAATAAAATTTATGACAATGAATAAAAACATTACAAACGTTAGAGGAATAAAATGTTGGGGAGCTCATACCGGCGTAAAGAGTTTGAGAAGAGACTTATCACTAATTTATTCGGAGGTTCCCGCAGCTACTGCAGCAGTTTTTACACAAAACAAAGTTGTTGCTGAACCCGTGAAACTGACAAAAAAGCATCTGAAAGATCATTCGGCACAGATAATCGTATGCAATGCAGGTAACGCCAATGCATGTACCGGAGAACAAGGCGCCCGGGGAGCTCAGGCAATGGCCGATACCACAGCGGAAACACTGGGTATTAAAGCTTCTGATGTTGTGGTGGCTTCAACAGGTATTATTGGAGAACCTTTTCCTACTGATGAAATCGTAGAAGGATTAAAGCAAAATCTGCCCAAGCTGTCGAAAAAACATGCAGCCGGTTCTTTTGCTGCCAACGCTATCCTTACTACCGACACTTTTGCCAAAGAAGGATTTCTGGAATTTCCGGCTGACGGCTATGAAATTAACCTGGCCGGAATAGCAAAAGGCTCTGGTATGATCCATCCCAATATGGCTACTATGCTTAGCTTTATTGTTTCCGATATCAATATCGATAGCGATTTATTACAGGCACTAACTAAAGAATGTGTGGAGGAAACCTTCAATATGATTACCGTTGACGGAGACACCTCTACCAACGATATGGTGGTGGTTATGGCCAATGGAATGGCTGAAAATGAAAAAATCACCAGCAAAAAGGATGAGGCCTACCCTATTTTTCGCGAAAAACTTATGGAGCTGATGACACATCTGGCCAAACTTATTGTCAGTGACGGTGAAGGGGCTTCCAAATTCATAGAATATGTGGTTAAGAATGCCAAAAGCAAAGATGTAGCCAAAAAGCTTATCCGTGCCATCTCGGACTCCACGCTGGTGAAGACAGCCATGTACGGACGCGACCCGAACTGGGGACGGATTGTAGGTGCCGCCGGAAATGCCGGTGTCGCTTTTGATTATGAAAAAGCCGATCTGTATATCGGCAGTGCACAAAAGCAGGTGAAAGTATTAGAAGACGGTAAGCCGGCAGACATCAACCGTAGCGCCATGAAGAAACTGCTTCGCGAACCCGACCTGAAGATCATCATGGACCTGAAAGCCGGCAAAGCACATGCAACCGGCTGGGGGTCAGACCTCACCACAGACTATGTGCTGTTTAACTCTGTTTATACGACGTAAAAGAGTATTAAAGATCGGAGAATGTAGCAAAAACGGGCACCCACGTAGGGGCGCCCTACCGTCTGGTTTTATAAATACAAAACGATTTAACTCTGCCTGGTTTTAATTCCCTCGAATTCGATGGAATTAAAACCGGGATTATCTATCTCCTCCCAAATGCCCGGAAACTCAATAATATTCTTTGTCAGCAATCCCCGGACAAATGGAATGCATGGCATCGGTATTTGCATTAATCTATATCTTCAGTTGTGCCAAAAATTTGGAACTTGAAATTCCATCCTTCAACTTCTTTCAGCAAATCAATAAATTTTTCAACGGTAATCTTTTTACCATCAATTTGGAAAAAACAATCAAATTCGGAATTATTAAGGCTCTCATCCCCCAGAATACGACCTGCTAATTCAAGATCATCAGATATCGA
This sequence comes from Bacteroidota bacterium, assembly GCA_051748205.1. Classification (GTDB taxonomy): domain Bacteria; phylum Bacteroidota; class Bacteroidia; order Bacteroidales; family PWNQ01; genus PWNQ01. Next base: position 23,881 of record JBNJHE010000028.1, read on the forward strand.
ATACTCTCCATCTTTAAAATCCAGATATCTTTTATTAATTCCCTTTTTTATTTTTCCTTTAAGCTGTAATTCTGCTGTTTCTATATCAGAATCAAAGTTTGATAAAATATGGAAGATACGGGGTTCATCCTCTGAATTGTCATCAATCACTTCATATGCTTCTGATAATAATCCTGAGGGAACGTCAAATGTTGCAATTTTAAAATGATACTCTTTGTTCCATTTATCAGTAATGAAAAAATCATATCCATTTTCAAGTGTGCTATGAATGATTATATTATTGTCTTCCATCTGTTCTTGTTAATTTATATTGATTTGTTATATCCCGCTATGACACATCATCTTCCAGGCATACGGTTTTTAATTTCATTATAATCATGCCAGTGTGTGTCAAAATGCTCGGTTCATTTCTTATGTTTAGCTAAAGTCCTTTTCAATTCATGCAATTCATAAGCTACTATTTCTTGTCCGAGTATTTCTGTTGTTTTATGATTAGAATCAAGATCACTTAATAAGAAATATGATTTATAAGCCCATTCTATTTTTCCTATTTGCGCAAAATATCTACCTGTGACATAATAAAATCCTCTGACCGCTGAAATATGAAAAACATCTGTGTCTTGAGGGAAATGCTGAGGTATTTCAAATTTATTGTCAAATACCTCAGATATTTTCTTGTATTTATTATTATTTAGATAATACTCTGAAAGTGAAATTTTTCCAAACAAATAATCCGGAAATTTTTCTATCGTTTCAATCAAAGTATCATAGTACTTTTTGGATTGATTTGTTCTCTCATATGCTATTCCTAAATAATTATAGATTAATGGAACATTTGGATAAATCGCTTTATATTCATTCAATTTTTTAATCACGTTATCAAGTTTCAATGATTTCTTAATTTTTTCATTGAGTCTTAATATTTTTTTCTTTTCCTTATTTTTAAGTAAGCTCCAATTTTTTTCCTCAACTGGTTCTTCAGTAATATAAAACTTTTGAAATTTTACTAATTCAGGATTGGTTTTATTAATTTTCTTTATTATTTGATCCCTATCTACAGTTGATATCAATTGCTTATAATTAAGATACTCCTCTTCATTATTTTCTATGGCTTTAATTAAATCAAATTTATTAATATAATTCATTACTGTATTTATTTTAAAAAATAATTCTATTCAAACAAAACATGTTTTCATTATGTAAATTGCAGCTAAACGTTAGTTAGTTTCCCGAAGTGTCGGGCCAACCCGTCTAAAAACCACCTCCTCCGTTTCTTTTCACGGATTGGATTAGTTTGGTAAAGGTATAAAAAATCCCACAGAGTGAAACCCGCCGGATTCCCAAAAAACGAGAGATAACGCTCATATTCCTTTATACTGTTGCTTTTTTTGTGCCATATATTGTATTTTATCCGGAGTAAAATTTATCATCGTTCCATTTTGCCGGGTTATTGATGATATATTCCGAAATTCTTTGGTATTCAATGGCATTACGAATGATGTGGTCGTAATAATTACGTTGCCATAATTTACCGTTGAACCGCCGCCAATTATTGTTTTTCACCCCACGGATATATTCATTGGTGGTCATTGTTTTGAACCAATCCATTACATCGCCAATGGTTGCGCCATACCGTTTATTATGAATACCGTATTTTGGATTGTCGTTTTCGGGATATGATTTGTCATTGGGGCGCCGTTCGTCATTGGGACGGGATTCGGCATTGGGATGCCGTTCGTCATTTGGACGCATTTCGTCATTTGGACGCCCACGTAGGGGCGCCCCTACGTGGGCGTCCGTTTTCGCGGCGTGGGCGTCCGTTGTGGTGGCGTC
>JBNJHE010000029.1:0-25300 GCA_051748205.1 Bacteroidota bacterium
TGAAGAATTAATGGATAATATCTTACAAGAAAAAGAGTATGTATTTTTTAATTATCGAAACATATTAACATCCATGCAATTTAATTTATTAAAAGCCATGGCTAAAGAGGGTAAAGTCTCCAGGCCCAATTCTTCGGATTTTATAAAGCGGTATGATTTTACACAGGCCAGTTCTGTCAATGCGGCTCTAAAATCATTATCAGATAAGGAGATGATATATAAAGAGTACGGAAACTATAAAGTTTATGATGTGTTTTTATCAAAATGGCTGGAGCGGTATTAATAGTGGCCTGATTTAGCTATTCTAAAGTGCCACATCCCGATGTAATTTTTCGAAGCGCAGCGGAGAATAAACGTCCAAAGAAAAGGATAAGAATACCGGGTATCATTACTTCTGGGCTCGGTATTATGGTATGAGGGATATCCAGCTACTCTTGACACAAAAAAGTTAGCAGGACCTGTGGAGAGTGCTTCTGGTGGATACCTTTATGGAGGGAATTACCTATGGGTAAGAGATGCAGATAATAGGAGCGTTACTTTTAGAGTATGGTCATTTGAATTGGACTTACGCTTGGAGGTTCTTACGGAAAAGGAAAAACATATTTAGGATGGAAATAAAGGAAATTAAAATTTTAAGAAAGATTTTTCTTACATTCACTGTAATATTCTTGCTTGTGTTTTTTCTTATCTCGGAACATGAAGGTAAGCAAGCTGTGCAAGGATTTTTCTACACATTGGTACCGGACGAATGGCATTTTCAATCTTGACTGTGTCTTTGGCTGCTAAGGCTATCTCCGATGCCGTTTGTTTAGCTTACACTATCTATGCAAAAGGTCTCTGTAAAATTATTAATTTTGGGATTGTTTTTGAATGGGTTATTTTTCCAACATACATAATCTATTGAAGTATTTTAATTTTTGACTCTGTTACTTTTTTAAATATGGTGTTAACTACTTTGCTTTCACTTATTATATGCTTTTGGAGTCATCCTGAAGATGGAGTTATTTAAGAATTGGAGGGGTTATTTAGAAAAAAAACAACAAGATGAAGCAGATCAAGAATAATATTTCATGGATTGTGATTATTGCAGCACTCATCAGTGTGGTTATTGTCAGCTTTGGACATCACCGGTGGGTAAAGGAAGGGAATGTGATTGAATGGGATGTAAAAAGTTATTATTCATATCTGCCGGCAGCCATTATTCATCAGGATATGACATTAAGCTTTTTAGAAGATAATCCTGAAATTTATGATAAGATGTGGCCGGTTGAAATGGATAACGGAGATTATCTGATCGTTACATCCAGCGGCCTTTCCATACTGTATTCTCCTTTTTTTCTGATGGCTCATGGAGTTGCTACTTTTAGTGATTTTGAAGCCGATGGATATAGCCTGCCATACCGGTTTTCTCTTCACTTTAGCGCTCTTTTTTATGTTTTGTTAGGCCTTATCTTTCTTAGAAAAATATTAAAACGCTTTTTTGATGAAAGAATAACTGCTCTGACACTTCTGGCAATTATCATTGGCACAAACTTATATTACTATACGGCCTTTGAAGCACCTATGCCCCATGCTTATAATTTTAGCCTTATCGCTGTTTTTGTCTGGCTTACTATTCTTTGGCATGAAAATCCTAAAATCCGGAACTCCATTGGCATAGGATTACTGTATGGATTAATTGTCTTAATCAGGCCTACCAATGTTTTGGTTATTCTGTTTTTTATTCTTTGGGATGTTAAAAGCTTTAGGGAGTTCAAAGGCCGTATTCTCTTTTTCCTTAAGCGATTTGACCTTGTTCTTATCATGATCTTGTTTTTTCTGATTGCCTGGTCTCCGCAATTCGCATACTGGAAAACAGTCACTGATCAGTGGATTTTTTATTCCTATGGTGAAAAAGATGCCGGGTTTTTCTTTGGCAATCCTCAGATCAAAAACATTTTGATAAGTTATAAAAAAGGCTGGTTTGTTTATACACCTCTCATGTTTTTTGCTTTTATCGGGATATTTTCTATGATCAAACGCCTGAAACAAGCTTTTTTGCCTGTGTTGGTTTACATTTTGGCTATGATCTACGTGCTTTCTTCATGGTGGGCCTGGTGGTTTGGCGGCGGTTTTGGTTTAAGAGCTTTTATTGATACTTATGCTATCATGGCTATCCCATTGGCTTCCTTGCTGGATGTCAGTATGAAAAGAAAGTTTACCGGAATCATTGCTATCGTGGTTTTACTTACATTAACCTGGTTTAATACCTTTCAAATAAGGCAATACCGCAAAAATGCCATCCATTATTGGTGGATGAATAAAGAGGCCTACTGGGAGACCTTTTTAAAATTACATACAACCGACCGCTACTGGGAGGTGCTGACAAAACCCGATTACGAAAAAGCCCGAAAAGGTATTTATGAAGCAATTCCTGTACTGACGGAACAACAAAAAAATAAAAGACGATTCGAAAAGGAATATAAAAATCATATCTACAAGCAAAAACCGGTGATGGATTCTCTCCATGCTATAAGTGAAAATAAAGAAGTATTCAATCAACATTTTCGTGAATTTATGAATCAAAATATCGATGAGTATATTTTCCATAACAAAACCGATACATTGAAAATCATAAAACAAAATATCAGAGACCAACAAGAATTGATGGAGAAAATAAAAGAAAAAGCCGAAAACCGGGATATTTCCATCGACTCAATGATTACTATCGATGCTATTTATTTGTTTAAACAAGGTTCGAGACAATGAGGAAAAATGGATTTGCCAAAATTGCACTTATTGTTGTTCTGATAGTCATTGTGATTAGCAGAGCCACTTCCCCGATCAAACAAACCATTGGTTGGGACTTCTATGGGTACTATCTGTATCTGCCGGCTCTGTTTAAATATAATGACATCGGCCTTAAGGACAAAAGCTGGATCAATGAAAACAATGCCAAATATAATAACACGCCTTATTTTTATCAGCTTTATAAAAATCAGGAAACCGGGAAAACTTTAATCAAATATCCGGTAGGCCAGGCTGTTGCCTATGCTCCCTTCTATTTTATTGCAGATGTTATTGCGCATCAATCCGGTCAACATCCTGCAGATGGTTTTTCAAAACCTTATCTTCTGTTAACCGTCATTGGCGGAATGTTCTATTCTTTGCTTGGCCTCTTGCTGTTGTATTTATTGTTAATCCGCTTGCTTCCGGATAAGATCGCTGCCTTAACACTGCTCCTCATCGTTTTTGGCACCAATTATTTCTGGCTGATGGCTTTTGAAGGCCAGCTTGCTCATAATGTACAACTTGCCTGGATTGCTGCTTTTTTGCTTTTTACCATGCAGTGGTTCAAGTCGTTCCGTAAACAGGATGCTTTTTTCCTGGGCCTGTTTTATGGTCTGGCCGTGATCACGCGTCCCACAGCTATATTGCTAATCCTGATTCCCTTGTTCTGGAATGTTTATCGCTTTCGTGACCTGAAAAATCGCTTTCGGTTTGTATTTAAAGAAAAAACAACGCATTTACTGCTTCTGGTTTTGGGTTTTCTGATTTTTGCTTCTTTTCAGATGGCTTACTGGAAAGTCACAACTGGTAGCTTTATCACCTACACCTATCAGAATGCCGGCGAAGGCTTTGATCTGTTGCGTCCGCATACCTTCGATTATCTTTTTAGTTTTCGTAAAGGCTGGCTGATTTATACACCGCTGATTGTTTTTGCGTTGGCAGGCCTTTTTACATTGCGAAAAACCCACAAGCAACTATTTCCGGCTCTGTTGATATTTGCTGTCATCTATATCTGGGTTTTATCCAGCTGGACCTGTTGGTGGTATGCCGGCAGCTTTTCCCAGCGTTCCATATTACAGGCTTATCCGGTATTTGCTATTGGGCTGGGAAGTTTTTTCGTCTGGATTGCAACTAAAAGATTCCGCTGGATTATTTACGGTTTTATGATCCTTTTTGCAGGCATTAATTTGTTTATGACATGGCAATATCAGAACGGGATACTCCATAGCAGCCGCATGAGCAAAGAGTATTTCTTTGAAGTGTTTGGCAAAACACAAAAACCGCCGCAGGCGGATCGGCTTTTGTTATTAGACCGGGGAATACCTCCGCAAAAAATGATTACAACACAAAACCTGTCAGGTCCCCATCTGCTTGAATTCAGTAGCTTTGAAAATGGGGATATTAAGTCAGCAGACTCTGCTAAGCAATACAGTGGAAATTATGCTGTTAAACTGCATACAGCAGATCGGTTTTCGCCTGCCTTTAAAGCAGCTTACAAGAATATCAGCGAAAATGATTATGTGGTTTTTAAAATCTCTGTGATGGTATTGCCCGAAGAGAATATCAAAGCGAATGAACTGCTGCTGGTCGCTGCATTTCAGCATAAAGGGGATGATTATAAATACAGAACCAACGAAGGGAACGATGAGCGGATCTATACGGCAAGTGGCTGGCAAAAAATTACATTTTATTATTTGTCTCCGCCGGTTCGAAATCCTAAAAATAAGTTCGTTACCTATTTGTGGAACCGGTCAAATAGTACGGTTTGGGTTGATGATTTTACGGTAGAAGTGTTTGACTGATACTCTATGCTATATTGATTAAAGCAATAACGCGCAGGCAGAAATCAGCATCAAAAAAAAATGTCAATAGACAGATAAATCCTTGCGATAAACTTTTAACTTTGCCTTTTAAAATTTCACCTGGTAATGAGAATCCAAAAACTGTCAGTAATAATACCGGCTTACAATGAAGCGCAGACAATTGCTCATCTGCTTGATAAAGTTGTAGAGGTAAATTTAATCAATGACATTGAAAAAGAGATCATTGTTGTCAATGATTATTCTTCCGACCAGACGCTACAGGTGTTAAATCAATATAAGGAGCAACATCCTGCCATTAATTTGCGGATTTTTTCGCACCAACAGAACCAGGGAAAAGGAGCAGCACTACATACCGGAATAGAAGAAGCCTCAGGTGACTTTATGATAGTGCAGGATGCTGATCTGGAATATGACCCCCGGGAGTTTAACTTGTTGTTGCGCCCGGTGGTTAACGGGGTAGCTGATGTGGTTTATGGCTCGCGGCTTATCGGAGGAAATCCGCACCGCATTTTGTTTTTTTGGCATAGCATCGGGAATAAATTTTTGACCACCATCAGCAATATCTTTTCCAACCTGAATCTTACGGATATGGAGACCTGCTATAAACTGATGCGCCTGGATGTGGTAAAAAACCTGCATCTTAAAGAGAAGCGCTTTGGCTTTGAACCGGAGATCACGCAAAAACTGGCACGTATTCCGGGTATACGGATTTACGAGCTTGGCATTTCTTATTATGGCCGCAGATATGAGGAAGGAAAGAAAATCGGCTGGAAAGATGGTGTTCATGCACTTTATTGTATCTTAAAGTATGGTCTTTTCAGACCACGCAAAAAGCAAGCCGCGATAGAGACCTATAACCAAAAAAGGGAATAATTTTTCCGATAATCGGTTTTTTCATGCCGGGTTATTTTTTCTTTTCGTTTAAGTTGTTGATAAAATCCGCTAAATACGAAGCAGAGTCAAGCATCCGAAAGCCATACCAGCTAAAAGCTTCCCCATCCACAAGGCGAACATCGGTTTCCGGATAAAAAGAAAGAATATCCTGACGATCATCTTCCGTAAAATGATAGGGCTCAGTAGGTAGAAAAGCTATGTCAAAGTTTAATTTTTTAAAGACTTCAATGTTTAATGTAACATACCGTTGAACAAATTGACTCAGGCAATTGGTGAAGCCATGAGAGGTTAATATGCTGTTGATATAGGTGCGTTTCCCGGCAGCCATCAATGGGTCATTCCATACAAGATATAAAAAAACAAGCGGTTGTTCCAGTTGCGGAATGCGGGCAAAGGCTTTGTCAATATCATCCGACATTTGTACAGCTTCGTTTTGCTTACCTGTTAGTTCTCCAAGCTGAATGATCATATCTATTGCATCCGAATAGGTATTAATATCAAAGACATACACAGCATAATGCTCTCTTAGCTGTTCAATGTGGCTGCGGTTGTTTTCTTCTTTAACAGCAATAATAAGATCGGGGTGTTGCTGTTTTATTAAGTCCATGTCCGGATCACTGGCTCCACCGATGACAGGAATATCTTTCACTTGCTGCTCTGGCCGGTAACAATAGCGGGTGCGTCCAGTGATTCTGTCCGTTAGTCCTAATTTTACCAGTGTTTCGGTAATGGATGGACAAAGGGATATGATCTTTTGCGGATAATCTGGCAGGTGAATTTCTTCCCTGCTGTGATCGGTAAATACAAGTGCCATAGCTTTTGTTTTATTTCAGACAAAGTTAATCCAAAATAGTGGACAGTTCAAGCAAGGACTGTTTCTAATATTTGTTTCGATTTAATTTCGCCAAAGCCCTGTAAGTGGAAGTGGTAATAAGCGATCACTACCTCCAGTAGTTGTCGGCGCTGCAAGGTGTTAAGATTTAATGAGGCAGCCGATGATAAATCGGCTCTTAGCAGGTTTTTGAAATCAGCAGTAAGGCTTCCTTCAATATAATCGGGATGCAGCGGAGGCGTCATAGAGAAAGTGCCTTCCCGTAAATCGAAAAATGTCGCCTTATCAGCTTTGAGTTCTGGTTTAATACCAAGGTATTTGGCAAGCTGAATGGCAAAAACCAGGTGAAAATTCATATATTCTTTTGTTGTATCCAGAGCGCGAATAGACTGATCTAAAAAATGAAATAAGGCCAGGTTTTGCTCCTGTTCTTGTATGCTTTTATAAACCAGCTCGTTGATAAATATTGAGAGGGTGGATTTCAGCATATCGTTTTGTTGTAAGGATGTAAAATGATAGGCCGGGTTTATTTCCTTAATGTGATGAAGGTCTTTTTTGGGGTTTAGGTAAGCTACTAGCTCTAAAAGGGTAAGGGGTTGTAGCAGGCCGGATTTTTTATTTTTCTTCGACTTGCTCATTCCCCGGATCATAAAAGACTGCATACCGGCCTGGTCGGTATATATTTTTGCAATCACACTGCTTTCAGCGTATTTCACATGATGGAGGTAAATGCCTTTTAGTTTAACCAGTTCGCTCATGCCGCAAAGTTAACGAAGAAAAAGGATCTTGGAAACCATGGTTTCTTCACCATTTTCGTTACTGGAAAAGACGAGGTAAACACCTGAAGCGGCTTTATCACCGTAGAAATTCTTCCCATTCCAGACAGCTTGTCCACCTTTTGCAATGGTTTGATAGATAAGGTTACCGGAGACATCGGTGATTTTCACATTGGCGTCGGTCACCAGGCCGTTAATAGCAATGTTGCCGTTGAAATTGGGCGGCACCGGATTGGGATAGGCATAGACATCCTGATGTTTTTCCTGTCCTTTTGTAGCCTGAGTCCGGTAGGAGATAATTCCTTCTGAGGTACCGATGAAAAGTTCGCCGGTTTGGTTGTTTATTGTAAGGCTTGTGATTTGGTTGGATAGTAATGGGGAGTTATCTTTTGTAAAGTGGTGAATTTCTTCCGTGCCATCAGGGGACATTAAAAACAATCCTGCTTTGGCAGTGCCAATCCATTTGCGGTTGGCCCCATCCACCAGGATTTCCGTAACGGTTTCGGTTTCGAGCAGATAGGTGCCAGTATTGGTACCATCGTTGCGGGGGATAAAGATTTGCTGAGCGTCAAAATCGTTTAATGAGAATACATTTCCGGGAGAATAAAAAACGGCAATTCCTTCTTCAGTGCCCACCCATATTTCTCCATCGCGGTCTTTGGCCAGCGCCATAACTGTATTGGATGGAAGTCCGCCGTTGCCTTCAGATGTGTTTAACCGTTTTACCTGGTCATCGCCGGGCTTGTCATAAGTATTGTTGTCATTAAAAACAATAATTCCACCACTGCTGTTCACGCTTATCCATTTTTGGCCGTAATCATCAATGACCACTTCTCCTAATCTGCTATTTGATACAGCCGGGCGCAGGTCAAAAGCAGTCCATTGTCCATCCGGCGTTTTCATATGCAGCCCGTTTGATACAAAGGCGTTGGTTACCCACAGGTTGTGATCCTGGTCAAAGGTCATGCCGGCAACACCCAAAAAATGATATTGTGGGCGGGGCTCTATGGTGCTGTTTTGATCGGTATAGATTTCAATAATCTGTCCGTCTTTCATCTCTACTATGCCACTACCCCAGCTGGCGGCATAAATATGATCGCCATCAGCGGGGTTTGCCAAAACTTGCATGATGTCATAGATAGTGTCAAAAGCAGGTTCATTATCAGCGTAATACGATGTCCACTCCTGCTCTGCAAAGCGGGCTACTCCATAACGATAATATTGACTACCCCAGGCTCCGTTTACATTGCCTGTGGCTACCCACACTTCTGAGTTACCATAGGCCATATCCACAGAGTTGGTGTAGCGGGGGCCGTTAGGCGTGATGATATCATAATGCCATTCTTTTTCTGACTTTACCAGCCCGCTGCTGTAATCAGCTATCCATAAATATCCATCAGCATCCCTGATAATATCACGGGCATTTGTGTTGGTTTCAACATATGTATAAATGCGGCGATAGTTGTTCAGATTTGTGTCGTAAAAGTCGATGTCTCCGTTAGAAACAATCATCATATGATCATCGTAGGGAACGATACTGTAAAAATTCTTGGTTTTGGATGTATCCAGATAATCCCATTTTCCGTTGGATAGCATAAAAATTGTATCATTGCCGTTTGTGTCATAGTCATTAATAACAAAAACCTGATCCTGGAAAAAAGCAATGTCGCTGTAGCGTGCGTTGGGTTTGTGGATGTTGGTATCTTTTTCCCAGGAGCGGTAATCTAAAAGATTGTTGTTTTGATAGTCGTTGGCGATATAAAGGCCTGATTCGGTGGCTGCATAAATGGCTGTATCATTGATAGCAATACTTAAAACGTCGATGTAAGTAGCTGAGGGCCCGATGATATAAGTGTCTTTGATTTCTGTTCTTTCCATGTCCATAACTACGATGCCAAAGCCACAGGAGAAATAGGCCAGATTATTATGTGAGCTAATCTTATTAATGGTTTTCTTTCCTGTGATGGATTTGCGGTAGATATCTGAAATATTGGTGACTTTTCCGGTTTTGGAAACCAAATCTATATTGGCATTATTATAAGCAATTATAAGTGTTTCGGTAGGTTTATGATAATGTATGTCAGCAATACCAACATCGGATAGGCCAGTAACAGTATTTAGATACGACAAACTGTTGTCGGACTTATCGACAGAGAAAACGGCATAGTCTGTGCCACAATACACTTTGTCGCCGGAAGTGGTGACGGAATGTCCTTGCTGATAGGGTAAATGTTCGCGCCACGATCCAAGTGGAATCCCCTGGGCAAAAGTATCAGGAGAAAAAATGATAAGCGCTAATACAAGAAAGGTCATCAATGGTCGTGCTGACATAATCAAAAATATTTAAATAAAAACCTGAAAATAGTAAGTTTATTGCTTTAACCGGCATTATTCTTAATATAAAAAAAATAAAAAGCTGCACCAAAGAATGATGCAGCTTTTATAGGTGAGCATATTTCTTATCTGGAAACTTTAAATATATTACGCGAGGACTGACCCTCAACGCTTAGGATAAAGATTCTGTTGTTAAAGTTGCCAACAGGAATGTTTGCGCGGCGATGCTGTCCATTAACTTTGGTTTGATGCAGGAGCTGACCGTTAAGGCTGTACAGGCGAGCCACTACGTCTTCATCAATTTTAAGGTCGAAAGTTAGATTTTGCTGGCTATTGATATAGGGCAGTGAAATCATTTCAACCTGATCTTTGATGGAAGTTACAGAGGGGTCTGTCTTAGCTGTATCCTGAGGAACAGAGCCATTGGTTTTATAATTGATCAAAGTCGCAGAGGCATTAAAAGGATAGATTTTGAAGTAATAAACAGTGTTTGGATCGAGGCTGTCAACAGTAAGTCCCTGAGCATTCTGTCCGATAAGTATGGTTCCGTATCCGTCATCCAGGTTGAGGTCCATGCTTTCATTCACATTATCAACCGGAGTGCTTATAGAGTCATAGTGAAAAGAGGTTACTTTAATCAGATAGCCGTTAGTATTGGGTGCATCAGTCCAGCTCAGGTCAATGGAAGTGGAATCTGCTGCTGTAGCCATAAAGTTAGTTACGTGATTAGCGGGTTCGCTAATAGGATTGCTGGTGTCTTTAAAGACTTTGACATAGTCGATTTCCCAGGTTCCGGCAGATGATGTATCGGAACTGTATTTAAAAGCAACATGTACATTGTTCATGCCGGCATATGCTGAAAGATCAACCGTATCAACATCAACAAACGACCAGGAGTCTCCAGGAGAACGACCTGTAACATTCAGCCTGGTCCAGGTAGCAGCAGCAGGGTCGCCATTATAGTCAGTAGAAATCATAACTTCTTGGTTGTCGGCGACATTGCTTTCATAGTTGATGGCTTCCGAAAACGCCATTTTAACAGCAGGGGCTGAGGAGAAATCCATAGCCGGTGAGATCAGCCAGTCTTCGTTATGGACGGCACCATTATCATAACCTGACATAACAGCACAATTGTTATCAACACCATAAGTGTCGTGATACCATTTTTGCGCTCCCAGGACACTGACGGTGTCTATACCGGCCAGGTCAGGATTAAATTCTTCGTACCAAAGATTGTTGGGATTGGGAGGTGTTGTAACTTCGCCTTGCAGGGAAACGTTTTGTGAGGTCATCCCTGTGGTCATTGTTTTGAGGTTGCCGGTATATACAGCGCTGGAGAGATTGTCTTGTAGTCGTACATAAATGTGAACATTGGAAACACTGCCGGTAGTATCCTCAATCACCAAAGTATCGGTGAATCCTGTTACGGCATCCATGCTGATTTCAAAATCAGCAGAGCTGCTCAAAACAATGCTGTCCTGTATATCAGTACCGGAAACCATGATGCTGTCGATAGCTGAAGGGCCATTGCCTTCAATATAGTTCAGACCTGAGATAGATGTAGGATTCAGCGTTACCGTAGGATTTGCAGTGGATGCCTGTCCGAAAATATGAGCATAATCGATTTCCCAGGTAGCTGCATTAGCTGTAGTTGAGGTATATTTAAAAGCTACCGTAACGTTAGCATTTCCAATATAAGAGGATAAGTCAAGCGTATCTACTTCTGTAAAATTCCAGCTATTGCCCGAGGCACGACCGGTAACCGTTAATTCAGTCCAGGTAGCAGTTGTGGGATCGCCATTATAATCCAGCGATACATAAACCTCCTGTTCATCGGCTATGGTGCCACCATAGTTGATGGCTTCGTTAAAGACCATATAAATAGAGCTGTAATTGGTAAGGTCCATAGCCGGCGAGATCAGCCAGTCTTCGTTAGCAACAGCACCACTACTATAGCCACTCATTTTAGCATAGGTAGTGCCGCTATAGGAATCATGAACCCATGATTGAGGACCTGTAACATTGACAGTGTCAATGTTGGCCAAATCGTTGAGGAAATCTTCCTGCCATAAGTAGGAAACGGAAGGAGCAGAGCCAGCAGCCGAGAGCTGGAATTCGTCAATAGCAAAATCTTCATCACCTGAGTTAACAGCGGCGGTAAAGCGTAAGTCTAGAAGAGAACCTGTAGCGCTTATACTTTTAGTGAAGCTGTTCAGGGTGTCGTTGGAAATCAGAGCCCCGTCACCAATGCCGTCAAGGTTGGTGTCTTCATAAAAGTTGGAGTTATAAGTAGAGCCATCATTGCGAAAAGCAATTAAAGTGTCCCAGCTACCGCCATCGATGCGATATTCCAGGTATAGATAATCGCTGTTATCGATATCGCCCGGAGAGTCATAGGCTTCACCAAACAAACCACTAAACTCGATATTGGTTTTTCCTGAAATATCAATACCTGTCCAGGTTAATTGAGATGGACTGGCACTACCAGCCCAACCTGAATCGTCAATGTCCTGCCCGGCAAAAAATGAGCCGTTAGCCTGGGCATAGGTTTTGTTGATATTGGCGCCATCGGTGCGTTGAAAGTAATCGCTACTACCGTCATTGCCCTCTGCACCAAGGGTTACAGCGTATTGTGTGGAGCTGGAGAAATCCTCTGTCCAAAATACGCTTTGAGCTGTTGTTTGTATGCTCGACAGCAACAGTAAAACTGCTGTGAACATCATCATTGAATAAATTTTTTGTGTCATTTTTATTTTTGTTTTTATTTATTATTGGGGGACGAATGTACTTAAAACAGGATTTCATAAAGAATGTTTAGGTTAATTTCCGGTTAAGTTATCCTGCGTATTTTTGTCGGGTTATTTCTTTGCAAATAATTGGTTATTAGGCTATATAATACTAAGCAGCTTGTAGGTTTTTTGGGTGATACCATCAGTAACCTGCAGGATAAGTAATTCATTAGCGAAAGCCTCAGTATTTATTCTGATATTCTCCTGTCCATTTGTTTGTATGGTTTGAATCAGCTGTCCGTTAAACCGGTACAGGCGGATATTCAGCGAATGCTGACTATTGGTTTGAATCAGCAGGTGATTGTTTGCAAAGTACAGGTTTTCAATAAGGTTATTATTTTGATTATCAGTGATAGAAGAGGGGCCCGTAGCAGTAGCTGTGTCGGATGGAGCCATGGGGCTGGTTTTGTAGTCAATATTACTGGCCGAATTAGTATATGGCCAGATTTGGAAATAATAGCGTTGATTATTATTCAGGTTTGAAAACGTATGATGTTGCACACCCTGAGCGACATAAACCAGTGCTGATCCATCACTGAGGTCCGTATCTTCAGCTGGCAGGTCACCATCAGCCGGAGGAGAAAAGTTATTTTGATCCGAAGCTTGTATCATATATCCGTGAGGCAGAATGCTTCCCTGGGCATCAGTCCACAGGAGGTGGATTGCTGAAGTGTTATCGGCAGTAGCCTCAAAGGTGGTGGGATATTGAGATGGCTCAGGACGAACGGATAGTTCATTACCCCAGATATCAAGGGCATATTCCGGATGATCGACAAAAGGATTCCGGTTGCCTTGTATGGCGTAAACAGCATCATTGCGGGCAATCTCTTTTTGGCTGACAGGATCTTGTAAGTGCCATTCTATTAGCATATCCAAATACCACTGTTCAAAAACAGGATAGCTGCTGCCATCAAGTACTACGTCGCCGTAAACAGAATTGGGCTCCCAGCTGCCAATTTGATCTTCATAACGTGTGGCCATATAAAAATAAATCCGCGCAATGTCTCCTTTGTACTGGTCGGCAGGCTCAAAAACAGTAGCCGAATAAGCCGGGCCAAAGGAATTGTTTCCGCGGGCCGATCCGTTGGAAGAAGTGTAATTCGGATTATCGGTTTCGCCGTAGGGGTAATTGCTTCTTATCCCATTAGTATATCCGTCGGAGGGAATGACATGAAACAAATCTGTTGACATCGGGCTGGCATCATTAAACCAGCTTTTGGGAAAGCTATGCTCACGATTGTAACAATCACCTTCGGAGGCATAGTTTCCGCATTGTTCATTGCCATAAGTAAATTCTGTTGTGTTGGTAGTACAACCACCATTGTCAGTGTATATATCCCATACCTTTCCATTTGGCTTGAGGTCCGTGCTTTGGTAGTCTGACCACAAAGCGCTGTAACTTCTTACGCTGTGATTGTCGATGAGTTGGTGTAATTCGCTTTTTAAAGCCGAACCGGTAGAGGTGGCATTCGAATAGTAGGATGAGGGCAGATTGGAAGTGCCGGTAGTCTCATCTACATTGATATTTTGGTTCGCAGCTCCGGTCGACTGATGTGAAATTGTGCCGGAAAAAATTCCGGATGATAGCGGTCTGAACCTGGCGTAAATTGTTGTTGAGGTAACCGTGCCTCCAGAGGGAGAAATGCTCAGGGTATGAGAATAATTGCCATTGCATTGATCTGAAATTTCATAGCCCTGGGGCGAATAAATAATCAAATCACCGTTAAGGGAATTCCCCGAAACAGTATACGTTTGAATTCCTGATAAATAACCAGGGTAGACGGTTTCAAAATCAATACTGGAGGTGGATACCTGTATGTTTTGTCCGGTTACTGTTAATGTTGCTGAGAACAAAACAATTAGTAAGGAAAAAAATGACTTCATATTTTTGTTTTTGGGCTGCAAATGTAATGATTTCCACTAAAACGTCAGAAGTAGCTTTGCAGGCTTCATAAAAAATTAAAGTGACAGGCAAAACAAATGGAACATAAATTTAGCTATATCCGGCAGCTTTTGTAGTAGATATACTTTTCAAGACGTTGTCAGGGCGGATTATTCCTGCAATTTGCCCTCGTTTTTGGCAGCAACTATTTTCTGTGCCAGATATTTGCTAAGTTTTACCTTCGACTCAAATGTCCATCCGGCGATGTGCGGGCTAAGAATTACCTTAGGCGAGGCAACAAGCTTTTGAAAGGTATCAGGTAAATCGTGCAGTTTATCAAACGAATAAGTTTCAAACTCCAGGACATCCAGGGCAGCACCACGAATCAGGCCTTTGTCTATTCCACTTAATATGGCGCTGGTGTCAACGACAGGGCCACGGGAGGTGTTGATAATCCAAATGGGCTTTTTAAACTTATTTAAATAGTCATTATTGACCAGGTGATGAGTTTGGTCTGTTAGGGGGACATGTAAGCTTAATATGTCAGATTCTTGAAAAATAGTGGCATAATCCACTTCGGCAACCAATTGATTTCCAAAGCCTTTTTTGTATTTGTCATAAGCAATGATGGTACAATCAAAACCATTAAGGCGCTGAGCAAAAGCAGAGCCCATATTTCCAAAGCCAATGATTCCAATAGTTTTGTCTTTGATTTCTGTTCCGCGGTTTGCTTCTCTTTTCCAGATTGCTTTTCGTACTTCCGCATCCGCTGTTAGCATATGATTCATTAATGCCAGCAGCATCCCCAGGGCATGTTCAGCAACAGCATCGCGGTTGCCTTCCGGTGAGTTGAACACCTGTATGCCCTTGCTATTAGCATACTTAACATCGATGTTTTCCATGCCGGCTCCGATACGGCCAATAAACCGGAGCTGAGGTGCAGCATCAATCAGGGCCCTGTCAATTTTTATTTTGCTTCGCACGATGAGCCCGGAGCTTGATGATATCGCTTTAGCCAAAGGATCTACTTTGTTCCAGAAGGTACATTGAAAACCGGCTTTTTCCAGTTCCTGTTCAAGGACAGGATGACTTGTATCGAGGAATAAAACATTCATAGTTTAGCATTTGGCGCAAAGATACAACAACAAAAAAAACCGCTGTGCAGAGCAAAGCGGTTTGATAAGACTTTAATCCGGTTTGTTATTTTAATAATCTGGCTGCCAAATCGACCAGGCGATTGGAGTAGCCTGCTTCATTGTCATACCAGCTAACTACTTTTACTAACTTAGCGCGTTCACCATTCACTGAGGTTAGCTCAGCATCAAAAACAGATGAATGCGGATTTCCGATGATATCAGTAGAAACCAATGGCTCTTCGGAATATTCCAATATGTTTTTTAAATCGGAACCGGCAGCTTTCTTAAAGGCCTGGTTGATTTCCTGCACTGAGGCTTCATTTTTCAGGTTTACGGTGAGTTCGGTGATGGATCCGTTGGCAACAGGAATACGCATCGCGGAGCCACCTAGTTTTCCTTTCAGGCTGGGGAAGATTTTACTGACTGCTTTGGCAGCGCCTGTAGATGTCGGGACAATATTTTCTGCTGCTGCACGGGCACGACGCATGTCTTTTTTGTGCGGTGCATCATGCAGATTTTGGTCGGAAGTGTAGGCGTGTGTGGTTGTTAAAAAGCCGGTTTCTATACCCCAGTTTTCATCCAGGATTTTTACCAGTGGAGCTACGCAGTTTGTTGTGCACGAGGCATTGGAGATGATGTTGATGTCATCACTGAGTATCTGATCGTTTACACCCAAAACTACAAAAGGAATGTCATCACTTTTTGCCGGAGCTGAAAGAATTACTTTTTTAGCTCCTGCTTTGAGGTGCTTTTCAGCTCCTTCTTTGGTTAAAAAGATGCCGGTAGATTCAATTACCACTTCTACTCCCAGGTCTTTCCATGGAAGGTTTTCAGGATCTTTTTCCGAGAAAACTTTAATTTTGCGCCCATCTACGCTGATATGGTCTGCTTCTGCTTTAATATCAGCACTTAAACGGCGGTGGACAGAATCGTTTTTTAACAGATGAGCCAAAAACTTAGCATCCGTCAGATCGTTTATAGCTACAACTTCCATGTCGTCGCGGTGCATCATTGCGCGAAAGGTTACGCGTCCAATGCGTCCAAAACCATTGATGGCAACTTTTATTTTTTTCATATCCTAATGTATTTTTCAGAAACATGCATTTGCTATAACAGCCTGCATGCTTTTTTGGTTAGTTTGTTGTTAATGAACTAATAATTACAAAGAAAGAGCCAGTTGTCTCTTTGCTTTTATGTTCAACAAAGATAATAAAAGTAAGTTTAAAAAATCTGTCTATATCAAAGCTTTTAATATGAAAACAGGTGAATCTATTATTCTCAAGCTTTTTTCACAGGCTAATCTGCTTTTTCAGGACGACAAACAGCAAGTGTAGCTTTTGTCAGGGGCATTGCCTCCGGTTTATAAAAGAACGGGATTTAGCTAGTTGAGCGCGACTAATCAGCTGGTAAGCTTGTGCTTACCATTTTTGCTACAAATAAGTGGTAACTTATTCCGGACAGGTAATAGCCCGGGGGATGTTATAGTCAAATTTTGTGATTATCAGCATTTATTTCCATGGATTCTAATGCATCTTCTACAATTGTTAAAGGCTTTTGGCATGTGTTATTTTGGCATATGAAGATTCGTGTTTCATTTGGCGAATAGCGGTATTTGAAGACTGGAAGATCAGATTCATGATCACTCCAAACCTGCAGGATGGCAGGTAAATAGTGTTGCTGAAGCTGTCGTGTTTTCGAGGCTGCCTTCGGACCGGATACCACCAATTCATAAGGTGCTTTCACAAACCACAACCACAATTGCATCCAGTTGGAATAAAAGGGTCCGTGGTGTTGGATTTTTGGTTTCATATTTTGAAGCATCTGAAGAGCTTGTTCGCGATATTGATTTTTTGCGGTTATTATTGAAAAGAGGAATAGATTTTGTGCCATAACCGAGTTGGCAGAAGGCATGACGTTATCCATAATTTCCATCTTGCGTATACCTAAAGGTGCATTTTGTTGTTTTGTTTGAAAGAACATGGCAGAATCCGGGTCTTTGAAGTTTTCCAGGGTATAGGACAAAAGGAGTCTTGCGGTCTCAAGCCATTTTTCTTCCGCCGTTGTCTCAAAAAGTTTAATCATGGCCCGGATTGTAAAAGCGTAATCATCAATAAGGCCTGGAATAGCATGTTTATCATTTCTGGCATTGCGCATAAGTTCGCCATCTTTCATCGCCTGCTTTAGCAAGAAATTTCCGGCATTGGTAGCCATATTCAACCACTGCTGTTCCCCGACAGCCTGGAATGCGTTTAACAAGCCTTCTATCGTTAGTGCGTTCCAGGAAACCAGTTGTTTGGTGTCGAGAGCAGGTTTTGTCCGGGTTTCTCTTATTTTTGATAAGGTCTTTAGTGAATGGCGGATTCGTTCCTCTGCTTTTGACAGAGGTATGCCGTGCCTGCTACAGACAGCAGCCAGCGGGGTTTCAGTAAACAAAACATTTTTGCCTTTTCCCTGGTTTCCTTGTTTTGTGATGTTGTAGTAATCAGCAAACAAATCAGCATCCTGCCGAAGGGCATCATTTATTTCCTGCCATGACCAGACATAATATTTACCTTCTTCTCCTTCGCTGTCGGCATCAAGGGAGGCATAAAACCCATGGTTATCAGCCAGCATTTCATGTTTTAAAAAAGCGACGGTTTTAAAAATAGCGTTTTTTAATTCTGATGAGGGTTTATGTTTATAAAGGTCTGACAAAAGACTCAACATTTGAGCGTTGTCGTAAAGCATTTTTTCAAAATGAGGAGTGCGCCATTTTTTATCTGTTGCATACCGGGCAAAACCACCTCCAATGTGGTCATAAATTCCACCCTGCATCATGCGGGTAGTTGTCAGCTGCAGGTGATCCGTAATATTTTTAGCCGTAAATCGTACGCCATAGTTTAAAAGGAAGCTCAGGCTTGACGGCAGTGGAAATTTTGGGGCACCTGAATTACCACCCCAGTAAGTATCAAATTGAAATTCCCAACTACTGACAAATTCATGCAGAAAGGCTTCATCAGGTTTTTCGTGATTTTTTGTATCCTGTTTAATAATATCAGTTTTTACCAGCCCCTCTTTCACTTGATTAGCGGCATTGAGTATACGGTAACTTTCCTTCATCCAGGTGGCTGCCAGGCTTTGCAAAACACCCTGGAATTCAGTGGGAGGGAAATAGGTGCCACCAAAAAACGGAGAGCCATCGGGCAGGGCAAAACAAGAGAGCGGCCAGCCACCCTGTCCGTTTATTATCTGGACGGCATTCATGTATATCTGATCCACATCCGGTCGCTCTTCACGGTCAATTTTGACAGGGATGAAGTACTTATTTATCAAATTGGCGATTTCAGTATTTGTAAACGATTCCCGCTCCATTACATGACACCAGTGACAGGCGGCGTAGCCTATACTAATGAAAAGCATTTTGTTTTCCTTTTGGGCAGTTTTAAAAATATCATCACTCCAGGGCTGCCAGTGTACAGGGTTATTGGCATGCTGAAGCAGATAAGGGCTTGTGCTGTTTGCTAATTTGTTGCTCATAATAAGAGAAACAAACGAAACCCTTTCCGGTTTAGAGGATACAAGGCTTTCCTGCTGTGAGGATGATGAGAGTCAGAAAAAACAATGAGACCAGACAAAGCAAGCAGGGCACATTAGTAATACGCAGGCAGGCTCTATAGCGTAAAAGCAGGTTTAAAAGATCATTTGTATCTCATTTTTGACCGCAATAAGGGCATTATCTACGGGCGAATTATTTTTTTGAACCGCAAGTTCGATAACTTTTGTAGCCAGTTCGTTGGCTGTGGCTTCCTCTTCTAGTTGTCCAAAAGCCGTATTGACTAGTTTTACCAGTTCTTCCTTAGCATTTTTAACTGTTTCCCAGGTTTCAACCGAAATATAAACCTGCTGAGAAAGGTTGTGTTCATATTCATCTCGTATAGCCGTGATAAGCTTAGTCCGCATATCCGAGGCTAACATGCCGCCTTCTACCGAGCGCAGCAATAAGGAGTTGGGAGAGATGCGCTCCAGGAACAGGACAATGCGTTCATATGCTTGTAATCGCAAAGGATTAACGACTTTGCGGTTTTCTGTTTTGATTTGAGCAACAATTTTGCGTTGTTCGTCCTGTTGGATTTCTCGCAAGATGCTTTCATGTTTTTTCATGAAATCGCGCATCAGAAAGAAGGCTGTTAAAAAAACAATGGCTGCCGGAATGGTGGCCGCAAGAATAATATCCCAGTTCATAGTGTTAGGTTTCTGTTGGTGCAAATATCAAAATTATTCATGATATAATGGTATTTTCTGTTGGATTTTACAAAAATACGCGCAGATAAGCAGGAAAACGAAAAGAAAAGATTATTATTCCCTTAAAACATTTAAATTTGCGGAAACCGAAAAAATCGAAACAATGATCAATATATCTGAGCGGGTGAATAACCTGTCTGAATCTGAAACCCTGGCCATGACGAGGATGAGTCGTGAGATGGCAGCCCAGGGTCACGATGTGATTAACCTTAGCATAGGCGAGCCGGACTTTGATACTCCGGAATTCATCAAAGATGCGGCAAAAAAGGCGTTGGATGAGAACTATACACATTATACACCAGTAAATGGCTATGCTGATTTGCGGGAGACAATAGCCTGGAAATTAAAGCGTGATAATGGATTGGAGTACAATGCTGACCAGATTGTGGTCTCCACAGGCGCCAAGCAGTCATTGGCCAATGCGGTACAAAGCCTTATTAATCCTGGAGATGAGGTTGTTATTCCCACTCCATATTGGGTATCGTATCGCGAAATCGTCAAATTGGCCGGAGGGAAGGCGGTTTATGTTCCTACATCCATCGAGCATGATTTCAAGCTGACGCCTCAGCAATTGGAGGATGCAATTACGGAAAAGACCAGGATGTTGATGATTAACTCACCATGTAATCCTTCGGGGACAGTATATCAAAGGGAGGAGATGGCTGCACTGACAGCGGTCTTAAAAAAATATCCGGATGTTTCTATTTTGTCTGACGAGATTTATGAGCATATACTTTTTGAGGGCGAGCATCATTCTTTTGCTTCCTTTTCGGAGGTAAAGGATCGTACGGTTGTTATCAACGGAGCTTCGAAAGGCTTTGCCATGACAGGCTGGCGTCTGGGATATATTGCAGCTCCCAAAGCAGTGGCTGCAGCCTGTAATAAGCTACAGGGGCAGTATACCAGTGGTACCAATGCTATTGCGCAGCGTGCTGCGATAGCTGCTTTTGCTGCCGACCCGGCTGAGATTACCGAGCTGAATGAAATGAAAAAGGCTTTTCTACAACGTCGTGATCTTTTGTTATCGCTGCTGAAAGATATCCCGGGCATTCATGCCAATGTTCCTGAAGGTGCTTTTTATGTTTTTCCGAATGTGAAACATTATTTTGGTAAAAGCAAGGGGGAGACCAGGATTGCTACATCAAAAGATTTATGCATGTATTTGCTGGAGACAGCCCATGTTGCATTGGTGCCGGGAGAAGCATTTGGCGACCCTGAATGTGTCAGGTTTAGTTATGCTACTTCGTCGGAGAGGATACAAACAGCTGCAGCACGAATTAAAGAAGCCTTACGTCAATTATCATAATCTACGATGGACTACACTACTATTTTTGACAATTTCAGTAACCAAAAGGCCATGATCATAGGAGATGTCATGGTGGATTCTTATTTATGGGGTTCTGTTGACCGGATTTCACCGGAAGCGCCGGTCCCGGTGGTTGCTGTGGAAAAACGCGCCAGCCGTTTAGGCGGGGCTGCCAATGTGGCCCTTAATGTGAACGCGCTGGGAGCTAAAGCAATCCCCTGCGCTGTGATTGGACAGGATGTCAGGGGTGAGGAATTCCGGCAGCTGCTGAAGAAAAGAAATATTTCTGATGAAGGGATTATCGAAAGTAAGTACCGGAGTACAACGACCAAATTCCGTGTCATTGGAAATAATACCCAGATGCTTCGGGTAGATGAAGAATCTACGGATAAACTGAATCAGGAAGAGCAAGCCCAGTTTTTGGAAAGATGTAAAAAGGTCCTGCGCAAACAACGTCCCCATGTAATTATTTTTGAAGATTATGATAAAGGATTGATAACAGAAGAGGTTATCGATAGGATTATCCAGTGGGCAGCAGAACTTAACATTCCTGTGGTGAGCGATCCAAAACGGAATAATTTTTTGCATTATCATAATCTGGCACTGTTTAAACCCAACTTAAAAGAGCTAAAAGAAGGGTTAAAGCTAAACAAACTGGATGCTTTTAAGGAAATAGAAAAAGCGATTTTTAAGATACAGGACCAACAATCACATGATCTGGTTATGGTAACCCTGTCTGAAAACGGAGTTATGCTGAGCGACGGGCAGGAGATTTTTCGGATCCCGGCACACTATCGCTCCATTGCGGATGTCTCAGGAGCCGGAGATACGGTGATTAGTGTGGCGGCATTATGTTTAGCACAGCAAGTGGATAGACGTACGATAGCAGCACTGTCCAATCTGGCCGGCGGACTGGTATGTGAACATGTGGGCGTTGTTCCTGTTAATAAAGAACAGTTTTTAACAGAAGCAAAAAGGCTTTTATGAGAAGCAAAAGCGCACAAGCATTGTTTGACCTGCGTGTGAACTATACCAAAGCACGTCTGAATAAAGAAAATGTTCACCCGAATCCGGTTACACAATTTCAACAATGGTTTGACGCAGCTTTGGAGAGTAAAGTCAACGAAGCCAATGCCATGACTTTGTCCACAATAAAGGGGGAAGGTATTGCGGCCTCCAGGGTTGTTCTTTTAAAAAAAATTCGTTCTGATGGTTTTGTTTTTTTCACCAATTATGACAGTGACAAGGCAAGAGAGTTGGATCAAAACCCGGGCTGTTCGTTGGTGTTTTTGTGGCATGAGTTGGAGCGGCAGGTCAGAATAGAAGGTTATGCGTCAAAAATCAGTGCTGAGGAGTCGGATGAATATTTTTTAAGCCGCCCGCGTGAAAGCCGTTTGGGGGCCTGGGCTTCGCCGCAAAGTCGGGAAATTCAGGATAGAATAATCTTAGAACAAAAAGCTGAAGAGCTGCAAAAGAATTTTGAAGGGAAAACGGTCCCTCGCCCTTCGTTTTGGGGTGGATATATTGCCAGGCCTACAATGGTGGAGTTTTGGCAGGGGCGCCCCGGACGTTTGCACGACCGTATCCGCTATACACGAAAAGAGAATCAGTGGCGCATAAGCCGCTTAGCACCATAAAATATAACAGTATTTATGAGAAGTATTCCTTCCCAGATGAATCAGTGGTTGAGAAATCGTATTCAGCAGACCGGTGTTTATAAGCGATGGCTGTTTTTGGTATTTCTCCTGCTCGCTGTTGTTTTGGGGGCATTGTTGTGGGGTGCGGCTGCTATAGGCTCAGGCCGGCAATTCCGCTTACTCATGCTGCTATCACCCTTGTTAATCAGCTATTTAATCTATCTGTTTTATGGAAAGGATAAACCACAGCAAATGGTCGTGCCGGCATGGATTTTTTTCATAATAAGCTTTTTAATTGGTAAATATGTGATCTTTTCCCATTACTTTACCTATTTACCTGATTGGTTGGAGACAGAAGCCCTGTCGGACTTCAGCACTGCGCTGGTATATATCCCATATCTGTTTCATGGCACTCAGATAAGTATGTTTTTTGGCAATATTTCTGAAGTGTTAGACACACAAGATATTGCCTGGTTGCTGGCTGGAATGTATATAATATGGCGAAACAGGATTTTTTCAGGTCAGCAACCCCCAAAATCCAGTCAGAAAAGAAAATATTTTAATCGACGGTTTACGTTCTAAAACGAAATGGTATGCGTTATTTTTTAATTTTGATAATGAGTGCCTTCCTGCTTCCTGCAGTAGGTGTGGCACAGCAAGGCAATGTGCTCGATTCTGCGGATCAACTGGTCAGGCAAAAGCAATATGAAAGTGCCTTTAAACTGCTTAAAGAAGCAGACCCTCAGAATAATGATGAGGATATACTGGTGAAAAAGACAAAGATTGCCATCAATTATTTTGTTACTTCAATAGAGCATGTTATGTTTGCGTTTAAGGATTTGTCAGCTGATGAGCATATCATGGATTATCGAGGAAAAGGGGGTAGCTATTCGATGCATATCTTTGATGTTGATTCCCTGAGCAGGCGATTATTAGATGTTAAGGGCCCCTCTGCTGCACTATATCAGAATCTGACAACTTATTGGTTTGATGTTTATCTGCGTTATGGGAATCAGCAATCACCGTTGGATTCGGTTAGAAAGTATGCAAAAAAATCCATAGCATATGGAGGTCATGACGCCGACACTTATTATAAGCTGGGCTATAGCTATTTGCTGGATGATCGTATCGGAAAATCAATAGAATACTTTAACAAGAGCATACAGCGCAACGATAGTTTCCCAACATCTCATTACAATCTGGCTTATGCTTATCTGATGGCCGGGGAGCCCTCAAACTCATTAGTACACGCTAACCGGGCTTTAGAACTGTATGAGGATAGCATACAAAGAGGGGATGCTGCACTTATGGCCGCAGTGGCTTTGATCGATCTTAACCGACCGCAAAAGGCGCTTGATTTTTTAGACCAAAGTGACCACTTAAGTCCGGGTAATATAAATGCACTGCAAACCAGGCTACAAGCTTATTTTATGCTGGACAAAAAAGAGGAAGCAGATCGCCTGGCAAAAAATATCGTGGCAAAAGACCCGGGTAATCCGGGTATGATTCAGAACATCAGCGAACTGTATGTTGAAGCTGGAGCTGAAGATCGTTTTGTTTTGTTGATCAATCAGCTGTTGCCTGACTATGCCGGCAAAAATGAAATTCTTGGGAATCTTTACTTTGCTATAGCCAGAGTGACAATGCAGGACGACCCTGAAACAGCTGAGCAGTCATTGCTGAAAGCAGAAGAAAACTTTAGCAAGAGCTATCCGGAACAGCATTCAATTTTTAATGTAATACAACAGGCACTGCAATATGTTAGAGAGCAAAAGGGAGAATAGAAACAAAACTTAATATGATTTCAGGAAAATAATACTTTTGCAGGCTCGTTATTTAAAGATTGATAGTATAGTGGTATTCAATATTTTTATGAAAGCAATAAAGTGGATTACGTTGGTTGTTTTGACAGGTGTAAGTGTGATGGCTGCAGCACAAAGCAGGCCTATGAACCTGCCACGTTACGACCAGCAAAAGTTTCATTTTGGTTTTACGCTTGGTTTTAATACGATGGATTTCCGGGTAACGCCGGTAGAGAAATCACAACAGGTATCGGATTCGATTATGCTGATAGAACCTGTTTCTGAACCGGGCTTTAATATTGGTATTGTGTCAAGTATGAAGCTGCATGAATATCTTGAGCTGCGGTTTGTGCCCACCCTGTCGTTTGGCGACCGGAGATTGCGTTATAAGCTTAGATATAATGACAGTACATTGATTGCCGATGAAAAAAATGTGGAGTCGACCTATATTGATTTCCCCATCTTTGTTAAGTATAAATCGAAGCGGTTGAATAATACACGAGCTTATGTAACAGCAGGGGCCCGGTATAGCCTGGACCTGGCATCACAATCAAAAAAAGAAAACACCAGCGACGATATTCAAATCAAGCTAAACCCGCATGATGCATTGGTGGAGCTGGGTGTTGGCTTTGACTTTTATCTGACTTACTTTAAGTTTGGCACAGAAATAAAGATGGCCTATGGCGTGCTAAACTTATTAAAAGAGGAGGATAACCTTTATTCCAGAGGTGTGGATCGGCTGAATTCAAAAATGTTTTGGCTTACTTTTACCTTTGAATAATCATGGATGCAAAAAAAAACGTAAAAAAAATTTGCAGATTAAAAAAGGAATAGTATTTTTGCACTCGCTTTAAGCAAAAGTTCTTTATGGTCCGTTCGTCTAGTCAGGTCAGGACGCCAGGTTTTCATCCTGGTAACAGGGGTTCGAATCCCCTACGGACTACCAAAACAGTTGGGAGCAAGAGTAGTGAGCAATAGCTTGTACTCTTGCTCCTTTTTTTGTGCGTTGTTTTCAATTTCAACGAGTTATTTACATACG
>JBNJHE010000030.1:0-15157 GCA_051748205.1 Bacteroidota bacterium
CATCGGCGGTTATTACGGTACTTATATGGATGGGGAGAGTTCTGATCACATGACTGGCCTTGTTATTGAAAACAACTTTATCGAGGACTATTATTATTACGCTGCCTATTTCTATTACCAGGACGGGATGCAGTTCAACAACAACAAACTAAGAAATTCAAGCTCTTCAGGTAGTGTTTATGGTATGCGTGCATATTATGCGGATAACACTACCATTACCAATAATGACATCGCCATTGCAGGGACAGGTACTCATTATGGTATTTACTTCAGAGGGGATGGCACATCCACAAATCCCAACCTGATTGCCAATAATGTTATCAACTTAACAGGTACAGGTTCTAGCACCTGGTATGGAATGTATATCTACTATAACGACTACAGTAATATTTATCATAACACCGTCAATCTAACAGCAGGGAGCAGCACAGCAAGAGCTCTTTATACCAGCTCCGGGTCGGATGTCAATATTGAAAACAATATTTTCACCAATGCCGGTGGCGGATATGCTGCTTATATCTCAACAACTTCTGCCATCAATACTATGGATCATAATGTGTATAATACCACAGGCAGCAATATCGCTTACTGGAGTGGCGCCAAAGCAACCCTTGCTGATTTGCAATCAGCCAACAGCATGGATGCCAACTCTATTGAAGCGGACCCGGTTTTTACTAATGTTTCTTCGAACGACCTTACTCCAATATCCTCTGCTGTGGATAATATAGGTACACCGATTCCTTCCATAACAACAGATATTTTCGGAAGTCCCCGTGACCCGGCCACACCGGATGCCGGAGCTATTGAGTTTACCGGAATTTCTGCTGACCTGGCACTGACAGACGGAGAACTCGTCAATGGACAATGTTTGAGCGCAAATGACAGCGTGTATCTGACCATTGAAAATCCATTACTTACAACTGCAGATTTTGCCACGAACAACCTCGTCGCTAACTGGTCTGTGACAGGACCCCAAAACTCAACCGGTTCCATTGTAATTAACAGCGGTACTCTGATGCCAAACTCAACCCTTATAATAGGAGGTGATGGTGTTGACATGTCTGCTCCGGGTGATTACGTGCTTTCGGCATGGATCGATCCCAATTCTGACAACGGATTTGCCGGCAATGACAGCCTGTTGAATTACACTACGCACACCGTAAATAGCATGCTTTCCGTTATCCCGCAATACGATACTATTTACTCACCAGCAGATACAATTGATTTATCAGCACAATCACCATTTTTCCCCGGAGGTACTGTTTTCCTGACTGAGATATGTCAATATACCTTAACATCTACCGGTGAGCCAACCAGTGGCAAACCAAGTTATCTGGGTGATGATTATGTTGAGATAACAGGTGTCCCCAACAGTGATCTGAGTGGATACACTTTTGAAAAATGGTCTACCAGTGGCTCTTCTCCTGATGTAACCCATACATTTCCTGCGGGAACATCGTTCAGCCCCAGTGGTACATATTTGCTAAGTACTTATCAGGGCTCTACATCCTTAGCGAATTATCATCAGGTAGCAGATGTAACAGATGGTAATTCTTCAAGTACCAACTCCATTAACATTATCAAAGACCCATCAGGTACTATAGTAGATGTGGTTATTTATGGAAGCACTTCAACTATTCCTGCGGCTTCGGGTGTCACTACAGAATGGACAGGCTCTGGAACCAGTGGCACTTCATCATGGGGCATCCGCCTTGAAGGCCCTGACACCGACGACAACACAAATTGGGTTAAAGCAACTCAGGATCCTAATGTTTTGAATGCAGGCGTTACTGCTCCTGCTCCAGGATCTATTACCGGCTTCACATGGAGTTATCAGGGTAGCATTGTCAATAACAACATTATCGACACTGTCGTTGGCCCGTTCACTTCAAATGGCACCTATGAATATGTGGCCAGCTATAATACGCCCTGTGGTATGGTTTATGACACTGCTCGTATTACCGTGATGGCCCCGGGCGTTACTACAAGCATGGGAACAATTGTTAGCTGTACCCCCGGCGATTCTGTTGACCTGGTTCTTGACTTTACCGGGACTCCCCCATGGGATGTACAGGTAACCAACGGTAGTGATACATTATGGATCCCGAATATAAGCACAACACCATTTACTATTTCGGATACACCCTTAGTGACTACAAATTATGAAGCTTTAATGGTTAATGATGCTAATGGTTGGAACTATGGCACTGCAAATATTACTGCTGAGGTGTATAATTCTCCTGTTATCAGTGCATCTATTTCACCCGATCCGGTTAACTATGGCACTCCTGCAACCTTAGACGTTGCCGTAAGTGGCTCTTCATCTTACAGTTACTCCTGGTCACCGGCGGATTCATTGAACGACCCAATGAATTATAACATCAAAAGTCCGATGACCAAAAATTTAAGTAACCCTATGACATTTTCCGTTGTTGTTACAGACAATGCCACGGGATGTTCCTCCACTGCTGATGTTAATGTAAGCATTGTAGGAGGACCGTTAAACGCCTACCTATCGGCTAACAGGGATACAGTTTGCCAGGGAGATACCACCCAATTATTTAGCAGCACAACAGGTGGAAGTGGCAATTATTCTTATAACTGGTCATCAATTCCTTCGGGATTTAATTCTTCCAACCCCAATCCTGTTGTCACTGTTAACGGTCAAACCACATATATTCTGACTGTGAATGATGGCTTCAACATTAAAACAGAATCCATCACAATCGCAAACTGGAATGTCCCTTCATTTACCTTAAGCAGTATTAACGGACCTACTTATGTAGAATGTGCCACTTTAGATACATTGGCAGCAAGCCCATCAGGCGGCATGTTTTATGGAACAGCGGTCAGTGGCAATACATTTTATCCAACTGCTGCAGGTACGGGCATGCATACAATCTATTATGATTATGTAGACCCGAACGGATGTCATTATCTTGAAAATATGACATTAACAGTTACACCTGATATCACAAGTCCAACGGTAAATACTAAAAATATTACAGTCCCCCTGGATGCAAATGGTCAGGCCTCAATTAATGCGGGAGACATCAATGATGGATCCACGGATAATTGTGGAATAGCAGGATATGCCATAGATCAGCAATATTTTTCCTGTGCTGACCTGGGCGCAAATACGGTTACTTTAACAGCTTATGACAACAGAGGAAACAGCGCAAGCAATACAGCTCAGGTTACAATAGTAGATAACATACCCCCAACCCTGTCGACTGTTAATATGCCTGTTTTTCTGGATGGAAATGGCCAGGCTACCATCTCACCAGCCGATGTAGATAATGGAACTTTTGACGCCTGTGGATTGGATAGTATCATGATATCACAAAATACATTTGATTGTCAGGATATTGGTCCAAATCTCATAATTTTCTCCGCTATGGATGTCAACGGGAATAGCAGCTCCACACCCGTGGTGGTCACTGTTTATGATAATATTTCTCCCGTTGTCAATACGCAGTCGACAACAGCATATCTTAACGCGTATGGATTGACTACTATTTCACCATCTGATGTGGATAATGGGTCAACTGATAATTGTGCAATTATGTCTATGTCTCTGGATAACCATATGTTTACATGCAGTGATCTCGGAATAAACAGTGTTAATCTGACAGTAACAGATGTGAATATGAACTCTGCTTCCTCAACAGCTCAGGTTAACGTACTGGATACTATAGCACCCAATGTTGTCACTAAGGACATTACTGTTTACCTTGACAACAATGGAAATGTTGGGATTTCCGCATCAGACATCAATAATGGTTCATCTGACAATTGTGGAATTGCGACTATGACGTTAAGCAAGAGCAGCTATAACTGTAGCGATCTGGGCGTCAACACAGTAACCTTAACAGCATCAGACCAAAGTGGAAACACAAATTCATCGATAGCCAATGTCACGGTCTTAGATACTATTTCACCTGTAATAACCTCAATATCCGACACCATTGTTTGCGCCGGTGCATTCAACTTCACAGCGCCGACAGCAACGGATAACTGCGGTGCAACAGTTACGCAAACCTCAGGACCGGACGGTGGCGATGTTTTATCAGGGGGTATTTATACCTTCAGTTATACAGCTACAGACCAGTCTGGAAATACAGCTCATACTTCTTTCACTGTCACAGTGAGCGAACCGGATATCTCCCTGGGACAGGATATCTCTGTTTGCCACGATGATACTGTAACATTGACCGTAACTGCAGGTTACACCAGCTACCTATGGTCCACTGGTGAAGTTTCAAATACTATTTCTCTGGACAGCTTATCATTGGGTATGGGAACGCATGCTATATGGGTTACAGTAACAGATTCACTGGGATGTACAGCTACTGACAGCATTAATGTTACTTTCCAAAACTGTGTTGGAATACATGAGTTTGTCAGTGAAGGTGATATATCTATTTACCCGAATCCGACTAATGGCTTGTTCAATTTGGATATTCAAGGACTGAAGGATCAAAATATTCAGATTTGTATTTACAACTATAACGGTCAAAAAGTAGTTTGTGAAGATATTGAAAGCAATTTCCAGAATGGGTATCATAAAACTTTCGATTTATCGCAGCAACCTGCCGGGATATATTTAATCAGGCTTACCGGAAGCACTATAAACAAAGTAGAACGGATTATTATACAGTAATATGATTCGTTGAATTTTTCCATGAAAACCTCTCCTTGTGAGAGGTTTTTTTTTGCCATCATAAGTGCTAAGACAAACTTTATTGATTCGAAATGTCATAAACTAAAGGGCTCAACTGCCTCTATAAACAAAAAAAACCGCCCGTATAAGGGCGGTTTAAATAAGTCATAAAGAAAATTGCTATTTGCTATAGTCCGATTCCGCAAGCCGTTTATAGGATCTATATCGCCACTGAGCATCTTCCTTGGCAATTTTGAAGAGTTTATCCGCTTCCACAGGGAATGATTTCTGTAGTGACGTATAACGGATTTCTCCATCAATAAATTTCTCAAAAGTATCCCAATCCGGTTCTTTGGAGTCGAGTTGGAAAGGATTCTTACCTTCTTTTTCCAGTTCAGGATTGTAGCGATAGAGATGCCAGTAACCAGCTTTCACGGCCATTTTTTCTTCTTCCTGTGTATGTGCCATTCCTTTTCTCAGTCCGTGGTTAATACACGGGCTGTAGGCAATAACAAGCGAAGGTCCTGGGTAAGCTTCAGCTTCCCGCATAGCTTTGAGCAATTGGTTTTGGTTAGCGCCCATAGCCACCTGAGCAACATACACATACCCATAAGTCATAACCATCATCCCCAGGTCTTTTTTACGTGTCTTCATACCAGAGGCAGCAAATTTAGCAACAGCACCTACGGGTGTAGACTTTGAAGCCTGACCTCCTGTATTAGAATACACTTCGGTATCCAGCACTAAAGCATTTACATCTCTTCCTGAAGCCAGTACATGATCTAAACCACCATAACCAATATCATAAGCCCAGCCGTCGCCACCGAGCATCCATACTGATTTCTTCACAAGGTAATCTTTAAGCGCTTTTATTTCCTTGGCCCAGTCAGCATCATCATTTTCCAAAACATCCATTACCGTATCGGATGCCTGGCGGGTTAGCTCAGCATTTTCTTTATTATCAATCCAATTAGAAAATGCTTCCTTCACCTCATCACTAACGCCTTTCTCCATGGCCTTCTTCATTCTGTTTTCAATGCGATCGCGCATACTTTCAACGCCAAGAGCCATACCATAGCCATATTCAGCATTATCTTCAAATAATGAATTGGCCCAGGCAGGTCCATGACCCATTTTATTTTTCGTATACGGTGTTGAAGGAGCCGATCCACCATAAATAGAAGAACAACCGGTAGCATTGGCAATCATCATACGGTCGCCAAAGAGCTGTGTAATCAGCTTCACATAAGGCGTTTCACCACATCCTGCGCATGCACCGGAAAACTCAAATAATGGCTGAGCAAACTGACTGTTTTTAACATTTTTCTTAATATCAATAGAATCAGTTTTATAACCCACAACCTTATGCATATAATTCCAGCGTTCATCTTCCTGTCGCTGAGTATCAAGAGGCTTCATTACCAACGCTTTCTCTTTTGATGGGCAAACCTCAACACAATTTCCACAACCAGTACAATCATAAGGACTTAACTGAATACGGTAGTCATATTCTTTGATATTCGCTTTGCCTTTAATGGTTGCTGTTCCCTCAGGCGCATTTGCTTTTTCTTCCTCAGTAAGCAGGAACGGACGGATACAAGAGTGAGGACAAACATAAGCACATTGATTACACTGAATACAATTTTCAGCAATCCACTCAGGCACATCCACTGCAATACCCCGTTTTTCATACTCAGTAGTTCCTGCCGGGAAGGTACCATCTTCCCGCCCTAAAAATGCACTAACAGGCAAATCATCACCTTTAAGTGCATTAATTGGCTCAACCACATTTCGAACAAAGTCGGGTTTACTCATATCATCGTCTACCTTTGTTTCCTCATCCAAATCAGTCCATTCTGCCGGAACATCGACCTGATGCACATTGGCTGCTCCCTGGTCTACGGCGGCATGGTTCATATTGACAATCTCCTCGCCTTTTCGTGCAAAGCTTTTCACAATAAATTTCTTCATCTCCTCAACAGCGTGTTCAAAAGGAATAACTTCAGAGATTTTAAAGAATGCACTCTGCATTATGGTGTTGGTACGGTTACCCAGGCCGATTTCTGTAGCAATCTTTGTTGCATTAATGATATAAAATTTGATCTTATTTTCGGCCATATATTTCTTCATGCCTGCCGGCAGACGTTTCTTTGTCTCCTCCTGATCCCAAATAGAATTCAGCAGAAAGGTACCTCCGGGCTTAAGTCCTTTAAGCATATCATATTTCTCGAGATATGCAGGCACATGGCAAGCTACAAAGTCTGGTGTATTAACAAGATAGGTAGAGCGTATCGGGTGATCGCCAAAACGCAGATGAGAGGTTGTAACACCACCGGATTTTTTGGAGTCATAAGAAAAATATGCCTGCACAAATTTATCAGTAGACTCGCCGATAATCTTAATTGAGTTTTTATTTGCTCCTACTGTTCCATCCGATCCTATGCCGTAAAACTTAGCACTGAAGGTGCCTTCATAGGCAGTATCCACTTCTTCACCAACAGGCAAAGAAGTAAAGGTAACATCATCGGTAATTCCGACAGTGAAATTATTTTTGGGTTCATTGCGTTTCAGGTTATCAAACACTGAAATAATCTGAGCCGGAGTAGTATCCTTAGAGCTCAAACCATATCGTCCACCTACAATTAAAGGAGCGTTTTCCTTACCATAAAACAAATCACGAACGTCCAGATATAGCGGTTCGCCATTAGCCCCAATTTCTTTGGTTCTGTCAAGCACTGCAATGCGTTCCACTGTTTTAGGAAATGCCTCAAAGAAATACTTAGCAGAAAAAGGACGATAAAGATGAACAGCAATCATACCCACCTTTTCGCCATTTTTATTCATATATTCAATGGTTTCGCGGATGGTGTCGGTTACTGAGCCCATAGCAATAACAATATTAGTTGCTTCAGGATCACCATAATAGGTAAAAGGACGGTAATGACGTCCGGTTATTTTACTGATTTGATCCATATAATCGGCAACCACATCAGGAATATTGGTATAAAACGAATTAACAGCTTCCCTGGTTTGAAAATAAATATCAGGATTTTGAGCAGTACCCCTGGTGACCGGATGCTCCGGGTTTAATGCATTATCACGAAAAGCCTGAATCGCATCCCAGTCTACTAGTTGGGACATAATTTCCGTTGTCGGGGCTTCCACTTTCTGAATTTCGTGTGATGAGCGAAAACCGTCGAAGAAATGTAAAAATGGTACACGTGTTTTGATTGACACCAGATGAGCAATACCAGCTAAATCCATGATTTCTTGAATCGAACCGGTAGCCAACATGCCAAAACCGGTCTGACGTGTAGCCATCACATCAGAATGATCGCCAAATATGGACAAAGCCTGCGCCGCCAGGCTACGAGCCGACACGTGCAACACTCCGGGCAATAGCTCGCCAGACATCTTATACATATTAGGTATCATCAACAACAAACCCTGAGAAGCCGTAAATGAACTGGTTAATGCTCCTCCCTGCAAAGAGCCATGCATTGCTCCTGAGGCCCCTCCTTCAGATTGCATTTCAACAACCTTAACTGTTTCTCCAAATATATTCTCGCGACCTGTTGCTGCCCATTCATCAATGTACTCCGCCATTGTCGAAGACGGTGTGATCGGATAAATTGCGGCTACTTCAGAAAACATGTATGCAACATGCGAAGCAGCATAATTCCCGTCACAAGTGATAAAATTCTTTTTATTTTCCATAATCTTTTAATAATTTTACTATGTGATATTTTCTTCTTTTACCTCTGTTATTTGCCTGCGAATTTACATAATATACAATTAATTCTTTTCTTTTTATCCTCTGAATTAGACTATTTATAATCATTTTAGATAATTGCTTTTCGCAACGTCGTTGCTTAACATTTTTCTACTGAGCCTACTTTAATCATAAGCCGATGTACTATAAACGATATTGACAGCTGGAACGACTATAAAAAACAAACCGTGACAAAGCAAAACTTTTTTAGGCCAAAGCTTGTTATACATTAAAATAATACAACATCAAAAAACCCAAATCAAGAACATATGGCACATTTAAACACAAATTATTTAGGTCTAAAGTTAAATAGTCCTGTTGTTGTCGGAGCCAGCAACCTGGTAACAAAACCCGAATCCTTAAAAGAACTTGAAGAAAATGGTGCTGGTGCTATCATTTACAAGTCTTTATTTGAAGAACAAATTCAGCTTGAAAACCTGGAACAGTCCGAAACTATGGAAGAATTTGAAGACCGCAATCCGGAAATGCTCAGCGTTTTTCCTGATGTCGAGCACGCCGGTCCTTCAGAACACATCCATGAATTTATAAAAGCAAAAAAGCTACTCAACATTCCCTTAATCGCTAGTATTAATGCTATTTATAAAGAAAGTTGGCTGGATTATGCCAAAAAGTTTGAACAGGCCGGTGCTGATGCATTAGAATTAAATTTTTACGCTGTGCCCCGCGATTATAGTGCCAATGCTTTTGACATTGAACAAGATCAAATTGACATATTAAAACAAGTGAAAGCAGCAGTATCGATTCCTGTCAGTGTTAAAATAAGCCCCTTTTACACGAATATTTTACATGTTGTTAAACAAATGGATGAAGCTGGAGCTGATGGCATTATTTTATTCAACCGCCTTTTTGAACCCGACATTAGTATTGAAGAAGAGCAACATATTACTCCGTTCAACCTAAGCAACAAAAATGAACATCGTTTAGCCATTCGCTATGCAGGATTATTGTATGATCAACTGAATGCAGATATTATTACCTCACAAGGTATTTATGAAGGTGCCGATGTGGCAAAATTAATTTTGGCAGGTTCTGATTCTGTTCAGGCTGTTTCAACATTTTATGTTAACAAGCCAAAGCATCTTAAAAAAATGCTGGATGACTTAAGTGAGTGGATGAAAATCAAAGGTTATAAATCGCTGGATGATTTCCGTGGGAAATTATCACGTAAGAATGTAAAAAATTACAAAGTCTTTAAAAGAGCTCAGTATGTGGATTTATTAATGCATGCTGACGATGTCTTTAAAAAATACCGCATGCCATAGATAGCTTTAATAAAAACTTTTAATGAATAAAGCTCGCTTTTCCAGCGGGCTTTTTTTTGCAAAATAATATCATTTTTATGGTATAGCGCGAATAAGAACAAAACAAATCCATGTCAATTAGCATGTAATCAGCAAAATTAGCAGATAACAAAATAAAGAATCACGAAGTGAGGATTTCACCGATACCAATCAACCAATCAATGCCATAAAACCAGAAATCTTCGACTTCATAGTTTTATGAGCATCCGCGACCGAAGGTCGGGATCATCCAATCCACTTCCATCCCTCATACTTACATTTCCCTACCGCCATGAGCCCATCCTTACTGCAACATTGAATATTAAACAACTTCCTTCCGCTCTGAGTCCTTCCTTAGACGCTGAACCCCAACCAATCTACCCCTAAACCTCTTAATACATTTCTTCAGGCAATCTTTATTTCATATCACAATATCTGTTATATCTTTGCACACAGAAGCAAAGCAATATGATATATCCGGAAAACTTTGAAGATAAAATTGGATTTGACAGGATCCGCAAGATACTTGAAGAAAACTGCATCAGCCGCATGGGAAAAGACCATGTCAAGGAAATTACATTCACCTCAGACTTTGATGATATCAGTCTCAGCCTGGAACAAAGCAATCAATTTTTACAAATGATGCAGATGGAACCATCCTTTCCGGCTCATGATTACATTGACATGCGCGACCAACTAAAGCTGCTGACTACTGAAGGGAAGAGTATTGAACAAGAAGACCTGCATGATCTGAATACTTCGTTAAAAGTAATGGAAGAGGTTCGGCTGTATCTTAACAAACTCAATCCGGAAAAGTATGACCAACTGGTCCACCTGACCAATGATATGGACGGTTGGGAAGAATTTACCAATCATGCTGATGAAATAATTGATCCCAGAGGAGAGATACGCCCGGACGCTTCTCCCCTGCTTTTAGAAATCAACAAAAAGATCAAAAGTCATGAAAAAAGTCTTTCTTCCAAAATACAACAAACATTAAGTCAGGCAAAAAAATCAGGATGGCTCGCTGAGGAAGGTGAAATAACGGTTCGAAACGGACGGTTGGTGATTCCGCTAAAAGCTTCGCAAAAAAGGAAAATAAAAGGTTTTATTCATGACGAATCGTCCAGCGGTCAAACAATATACATTGAGCCGGAGTCTGCATTTGAAACCAATAACGAAATACGCAAACTAAGAAACGAATATCACCAGGAGATAAAGCGACTGCTGGCAGAATTCACCAACTGGCTTCGCCCTTATATCCCCAACCTGGTTGATGATTACATCTGGCTGGGCTTTATCGATTTTCTGCGCAGCAAAGCATCACTTGCAATCAAGATCAAAGCCACTAAACCGAATTTATTTCATGAACAACGGTTTCAATGGCAACAAGCCATACATCCATTGCTTTATTTGGTGTTCAAGGATCAAAACAAACAGGTAGTCCCATTAGATATAGAACTCAACAACGAACAACGCATGTTGATTATTTCCGGCCCCAATGCCGGTGGAAAATCGGTTTGTCTGAAAACCGCCGGATTACTTCAATACATGTTGCAATGCGGTTTACTTGTCCCGATGAAGGCCAGCTCGGAATGCGGCATTTTTAATAGCATATTTATTGATATTGGCGATGAGCAATCACTGGAAAACGATCTGAGTACGTACAGCTCTCACCTTAACAATATACGTCAGTTTACCCAGGAAGCAAATGATTCTACTTTGATAATGATTGATGAAATGGGTACCGGAACGGAACCACAGATGGGTGGCGCTATTGCTGAAGCCAGTCTGGAAAAGCTATATGAGCAAGGAGCTTATGCGGTAATCACTACACATTACGCCAATCTGAAGCTGATGGCCGATCGCTATCCGGCCATCGTCAACGGTGCCATGCTTTTTGACACGGCCAGGATTCAGCCTTTATTCCGCCTGAAGATTGGCAAGCCCGGGAATTCCTTTGCTTTTGAAATTGCAAAAAACACAGGCCTGCCTGAAGAAATACTCAATAATGCCAGAATAAAAACCGGCAAAACACATTTAGACTTTGAAGAACAACTACAATCGTTGGAACAGGATAAGTCACAGATATCAGAAAAAGAACATGAACTCAAAATTGCTGACGAACTGCTGGCCGAAACCATTGAAAAATATAATCAGCTGAACATAGAACTGGAAGCGAATAAGAAAAAAATTATTGCAGGCGCCAGGCAAGAAGCTCAGGAAATCTTAAATAAATCCAACCGCTTAATTGAAAAAACAATCAGAGACATCAAAGAGGCTGAAGCAGAAAGCCTAAAGACCAAAGAAATCCGCAAAGACCTGGAAGAAGAAAAAAGAAAAATTTTAAATACCTCTTTTGAAAAAGAACGTACCAGCATTAATGATAAGCGTAAGAAAAAGGGAAAACCAACAAAAGAAAAGCAAACGCCACCTTCGAAATTAATTCCGGGGCCCATAAAGTTAGGCGATAGCGTTAAGATAGAAGGACAAGAAGGCAGCGGAGAAATCATCGCTATCAGCAAAAACAAGGCTGAAGTTACCTTTGGACAAATAAAAATGCAAGTCCCTTTAAATAAGCTAAAAAAAACTCACCCACCTACAAAACAACAGCAAAAAACAAACTATGGCAGCATGATCGATAGCGTACAGAAAAAGGCAGAAAATTTCTCCCCTACCTTAGACCTGCGGGGAGCCAGAGCAGATGAAGCACTCAGCAAATTAATGCATTTTATTGATGATGCTGTTTTGATTGGCGTCCATGACCTACGCATTCTGCATGGAAAAGGTAATGGCATTCTAAGAAATGTTGTACGCGACTACCTGGCCACCCTGGATAACAAAAAAAGCTTTAAAGATGAACATGTGGAAAGAGGTGGTCAGGGAATTACAGTACTCACCCTGCACTGAAAACATTTTTCATAGTTGCCTGTTTCTCCACAAAGCTATTGTCTATGTCAGCAAAAAAAAATCCTTTTATTAAGCGCAGAATATTTGGCCGAATCCCGTTGCTTTCCATAATTGGCCTGGCCATTGGCCTTCTCGGTGGTTATCTCTATTATTACTTTATTGGCTGTAACAGCGGCAGCTGCCCCATCACATCAAATCCAAATATAAGCATGATCTGGGGTGCAGCCATTGGATACCTTTTGTTTGACATGTTTGTGCCCTCAAACAAAAAATCGCCCAAAGGGGGAAATGAAGACTGAGTGCAGTCTAAAAGGCTTAGTTTTTTTTGCATTTAAAGCATAAAGGCAATATTAAAAAATGTTAAAGTTTTATTACGCTCACTGAATCCCTTTTGAAATTTGGTATATTTTTTGTTTATTTGCACTTGGATTTAGTTAGACAAAAATTACAGGAGAGCATGAAATCTAATTTTCTGTGCCCTCCTGTTTTTATTTCCTTAAGAATCATTAGATTATTTTCATTTTGTATAGGCTCCCCGAATTTTTTAGAATACTTTTACTCGATTGTATCGGATAATTGATTTACTTTGGCCTATCAAACACAAAGGATTGACAAAAAAAAATAGCTTATGTCATTGAAGAGTAAAACCTCGGATTTGAAAAAACGAATGCAAGGAGCCTTACAGGGCGGTGGAGACCGAGCCATCCAGAAACAGGTATCGATGGGTAAAATGACTGCCCGGGAACGTATTATTGCGCTCCTTGACAAAAATTCATTTCATGAATATGATCTATTTGTGGAACACGCCGGTAAAGATTTTAATATGGATAAAAAATACTTGCCGGGAGATGGAGTAATCACAGGAATTGGAACAATTGGAGGACACCCGGTGTGTATCTATGCTCAGGATTTCACTGTTGCTGGTGGATCATTGGGCTATATGCATGCCAAAAAGATCACCAAGATCATGGATCATGCCATGAAATTAAAGGTACCCATAATTGGCATTAACGATTCTGGTGGAGCCCGAATTCAGGAAGGCGTTAACTCACTGGCTGGATACGGTGAAATTTTTTACCGTAACACTCAGGCTTCAGGGGTTATTCCTCAAATTTCAGTGATTTTAGGCCCCTGTGCAGGAGGAGCAGTATATTCTCCGGCATTAACAGATTTTGTTTTTGTTGTAGACAAAATATCCAAAATGTTCATTACTGGCCCTGAAGTTATCAAAACAGTTTTGGGCGAAGAAATCAGTATGGAGGACCTGGGCGGGGCCAAAGTACAGGCGGAAATATCAGGAAATGCGCATTTTTATGCAGAAAGTGAACAGGGAGCAATCGATCAAATCAAGAATTTGATGAGCTATATCCCCTGGAATAACAAAAAAACTGCCGATAAATTCCCCAAAAAACCGCCCATAAGCAAAGACTATAAGATTGATGAAATTTTTCCTACCAACCCAAAACAGCCTTATGATGTTCGTAACATCATAAAGTCCATTACCGATAACTCCAATTTTCTCGAAATCCAGGAGCGTTATGCTGCCAACATCGTCATCGGTTTTGGTCGCATGAATGGCGATACTGTTGGCTTTGTTGCCAACCAGCCTTTGGTTTTAGCCGGTGTTTTAGATGTTGACTCGTCCAATAAAGCCGGAAGGTTTATTCGCTTTTGCGATGCATTCAATATTCCACTGGTTACGCTGGTGGATTTACCAGGCTATTTGCCAGGCGTTGACCAGGAACATGCAGGCGTAATTCGTCATGGAGCTAAGATTTTATATTCCTACAGCGAAGCTACTGTTCCAAAAGTTACGGTCATCCTGCGAAAAGCCTATGGTGGTGGATATATCGCCATGTGCTCCAACCATTTGCGGGCCGACTTCGTCTTTGCCTGGCCTACAGCTGAAATTGCTGTTATGGGGCCGGAAGGAGCAGCCAACATCATCTTCCGTAAAGAAATTAAAGAAGCCGATGACCCTGATGCTGTTCGTAAACAAAAGATTCAGGAATACAAGAAAAAGTTTGCCAACCCCTATGTGGCCG
The DNA here is from genome assembly GCA_051748205.1 of Bacteroidota bacterium. Lineage (GTDB taxonomy): Bacteria > Bacteroidota > Bacteroidia > Bacteroidales > PWNQ01 > PWNQ01. The sequence continues at coordinate 14,692 of JBNJHE010000030.1, forward strand.
CGGCTTTTGGCTATGTTGATGCTGTTATTAAACCCGAAGAAACCCGGAAGTTTGTAACTCATGCCCTGGAGATTTCGACAGACAAATCGGAAATAGTACCCGATAAAAAACACGGTGTACCTCCATTTTAATCTTTATTTCAGGAAACCTCCTGAAGATATGCTATGACAACCAAAAGTATAACTATCATAACATGCATAAACCAATTAGCTCGAAGGCGGGGGTCCTGATGATTATTTATAAAGAAAAGATATACCAGCCATGATCCGCATAAGGCGGAATACACACGCATGATTAAAAAAAGAAAAGTGTATAGTTAAAAGATGATGTGTCATGGCGAGCTCCCCCGAAAAAAAGACGGGGTAAACATCGTACCTATTTAATAAAATTATAGTCAGATGAAACAACCGAAATACAGCAAAAAACTCGAATCCATCAACATTGATATGACAGAATACCGCACAAT
>JBNJHE010000030.1:15257-25111 GCA_051748205.1 Bacteroidota bacterium
CATCGTACCTATTTAATAAAATTATAGTCAGATGAAACAACCGAAATACAGCAAAAAACTCGAATCCATCAACATTGATATGACAGAATACCGCACAATGTTGACCAAAAAATTTAAGGCTCGTAAACCTTACGAGAAAAATAACCCCAAAAAATTAAAGGCTTTTATCCCCGGTACAATCCGCCGTATTTATGTCGAAAAGGATCAAAAAGTTTCAAAAGGAGACCGCTTATTGGTTCTGGAAGCCATGAAAATGCGCAACTATATCCGCGCTCCTTTTGATGGCGTTATTAAAGATATATATGTGGATATTTCTTCTGTGGTTCATAAAGAAAAGCTTTTAATAGAATTTAAATAGTGTTTGTCCATTATACGCGGTACATAAAGTTAAGTTTGTAACATACAAAGGCTAACCTTAATAAGGTTGGCCTTTTTTATTTTCAAACTGTAAAAGCTTAAGGCCTATATCAAAGCATCATCTACATTATTTTAAGAAATAACGCAAAAAAACTTGTTCTGCATACTATTTTTCCGTAATTTTATCTAAAAGAAAGAGATTATGCTCATAAAAACATATGGCAGCACTATTCACGGAATAGATGCGATCACCATTACCATAGAGGTTAACATAGACAAAGGCATCAATTTTTTATTGGTTGGGCTTCCGGACAGTGCCGTTAAAGAAAGCCAGCAACGAATCGATGCAGCTCTGAAAAATAATGGATATAAAATCCCCGGAAAAAAGATTGTCATCAATATGGCACCGGCAGATATCCGCAAGGAAGGATCAGCCTATGATTTGCCGCTGGCAATAGGAATTTTAGCAGCTTCATCCCAGATAAAAAGCGATATGGTTGGAGATTATGTCATTATGGGCGAGCTTTCGCTGGACGGCAGCCTACAGCCAATCAAAGGGGCCCTGCCCATGGCTATTGAAACACGCAACAAAGGATTCAAGGGGCTTATGCTTCCAAAAGAAAATGCTGTAGAAGCTGCTATTGTTGACAAAATTGATGTTTTAGGTATCTCCACAATCACTGAAGCCATTCAGTTTTTTAATGGAGAAAAAACAATAGACCCACTGGTTATCAATACCAAAGATGAGTTTTTCTCCAGCCTTAATAATTATCAATTTGATTTTGAAGATGTCAAAGGACAGGAAAACATTAAAAGGGCATTGGAGATAGCTGCTGCCGGAAATCATAATGCCATTATGGTGGGCCCTCCAGGAGCAGGAAAAACAATGCTGGCTAAACGCATTCCCTCTATTCTTCCGCCTTTAAACCTTTACGAAGCATTAGAAACAACAAAAATACACTCTGTCTCAGGGAAGCTGGGAAAAAGAGAAGCACTAAAATCTGTCCGACCGTATATTTCCCCCCATCATACTATTTCTGACGTAGCACTGGTTGGTGGTGGACAATATCCTCAGCCCGGAGCTATCTCATTAGCTCACAACGGCGTGTTGTTTCTGGATGAACTCCCCGAATTCAAACGCACAGTACTGGAAGTCTTAAGACAACCTCTTGAAGACCGTATGGTCACTATTTCCAGAGCTAAATTCACCGTAGATTATCCGGCCAGCTTTATGCTTATTGCTGCAATGAACCCGTGTCCATGTGGATACTATAACCACCCTACCAAGGAGTGTGTTTGCTCTGTTGCCGACATTAAAAAATACTGGAATAAAATATCCGGTCCTCTTCTTGATCGTATAGATATTCATATGGAAGTTGTACCCGTTCCCTTTAGTGAACTCACCAAACTCAAAAAAGCAGAATCGAGCAAAACAGTCAGAAACCGCGTGGTAAAAGCGCGAGGCATACAGGAAAAAAGATATTCCCAAAACAAAGGTATGTACAATAATGCCCAAATGACAACACGACAGATCCGGGAAATATGCCAAATAGACCAGGCTGGCAGAACACTATTGAAAAATGCTATCGAAAAACTGGGCTTATCCGCACGAGCCTATGATCGCATCCTCAAAGTGTCCAGAACCATTGCTGACCTGGAAGGAGAAACCAATATTTTACCCGAACACCTGGCTGAAGCTATACAATACCGGACACTCGACCGTGAAAGCTGGGGCGGCTAATGATATATGCTGCAGTTTTCTGATTTCCTTATTCCCTCTATGACGGCCCATGAAAAAACCGAAACTGCAGTGGATATTAGTGTAAGCATTTTCAGCTTAATGATAGAGCAATAGTAAAAAGTTCCTCTGATGGACTCTGATTTTTTGCTATTTATTTTTATTTAGATTTATTTTACTTTATCTTTGTACATCAAATCGAATAATGATGAAACACGACCAAATCACAATCAACGATATCAAAGAAGTAATAAAACCCGTATACGAACACGTTGAACAAGACGGAGGAGATATTGAAATTATTGAAATCAGTGATAACAACATCATTATCATAAAGCTCCTGAAAGCCTGTGCAAAATGCAAGCTATCCAAAGTCTTGTTTAAGGAAGGGATGCTGAGTATCGTTCGAAAAAAGTATCCACAAATAATGGGCGTTGAAATCATTAATGAATAATTAGCGGAGACCCGGAACAAAATTTACCCCCGAATTCAATAAACTTTTGTTCTCATCGTTTTCGTCGAAGAAAAAACATCAAAAAACATGTATACTTTTGGTCCCATTCCCTCAAGACGCCTTGGCAGAAGCCTTGGCATTAACAACATACCCCCCAAGTATTGCTCCTATTTCTGTGTGTATTGTCAAATAGGCACAGCCATTGAAATTGGCACTGAGCGAAGAAGCTTTTACAAGACAGAAGATATTATTGCTGAAATAGTACAAAAAGCAAAACAAGCAGAAAGTGCAGGTGAATCCATTGACTACTTAAGCTTTGTTCCGGATGGAGAACCTACGCTGGATATCAATCTGGGCAAAGAAATTCGTGCCATTAAACAAGCAACACAAATTCCGATAGCCGTCATCACCAATTCCTCTTTATTATGGGACCAGCAGGTTAGAGAAGATTTATCAGAAGCGGACTGGGTCTCTGTCAAGGTTGACACCATTGATGAAAAAACATGGCGCATGATTAACCATCCGTCCCGAAAATTAGATTTGGGCCAAATAAAAGAAGGCACCCTGCAATTCTCCAAAGAATATCAAGGCAAACTAATGACCGAAACCATGCTGATTCAGGATATGAACGACAAAGAATCCATTTTAAGAGAGAATGCCGATTTCATATCCACCTTAAATCCGCATACTGCCTATCTGGGAATTCCAACACGCCCTCCTGCCCGATCTGTTGGTCAGGCGCCAAAAGAAGAGGCCATAGCCTTAGCTTATAAAATCTACAGTAACAATATCCATCATGTAGAAACCTTACTGGGGTATGAAGGCAATGCTTTTGCTGCTTCTGGCAACGCCAGAGAAGATATCCTTAGCATCACTGCCGTGCATCCCATGAGACAGGATGCCTTGCAGGAGCTACTCCAAAGGGATCATGCCGATTGGCAGGTTGTCGATCAGTTAATAGAAGAGGACTTGTTGAAAAAAGTAAGTCATACCGACCATTCGTTTTATCTGAGAAAACTAAAGAAAAGCCATTTGAAATAATTGAAACAAATTCCTTAAGCATACGTTTATCTTATATTGAATTTGTTTTGAAAATGGTATAAAAATTGCTTTGGAAATTTGTTAACTTTGATTCCATGAAACTACGGCAAATTTTACTTGTCAGTATCTTTTTTTCACTTGCTTTAATTTCCAGGTCTATGGATGTCCGATCACTGGAAATTGGGTATGAAAAAGTAGGCTCTCTCTCCTACAAAGCCATTGTTGTGGCCTATACATTTAATGCCGGGCCAGCAGATTCCAGCCTCACGATTGCCTGGGGGGACAATGACACATCAGACATTTCGCTTCAAAGCACTACGGTTGTCAATAATTACTTAAGAAAATTAGTATACAGTGGAAACCACACCTATCCTGGCGTTTCTCATTACACGCTTTCGGTAGAATATTACAACCGTGGAGCTGGTGTAATCAACATGAATAATTCGGCAAATGAAACCATTTATGTGGAAGCGGAAATCATCATTAATCCGTTTTTGGGCAACAATAGCTCACCCAGGTATACAATTGCACCCATAGATAATGCCTGTTTAAATCAACCCTATTATTTTGACCCGGGATTGGTTGACCAGGAGAATGATTCCATAGTGGTATCGTCAGTAGCCTGTAAAGGAAAAGGCGGCAACGCCATCAGCAGTTATTCATTTCCCACAGCATCCAATGCGTTTACTGTTGATCCGGAAACAGGAAATATTTTATGGGATACACCTCAATACAAAGGCCGTTATAATGTCGCATTCAAAGTGCAGGAGTATCGCAACGGAGTATTGATTGGCTCCTCAATGCGTGATCAGCAGATAAATGTAGGGAATTGCGACAACAACGCCCCCCAATTATTCACTTTTGCAGACACCTGTGTAGAAGTCGGTGCACTCCTTAATTTACCAGCCTACACGCTGGACAACCAGGGCGACACCCTTACACTAACTGCTTTAGGGGAAATTATGGAGTTAAGTCAAAACGCCGGACAATTCGCCAATCCAGCGATGGGCATTGATAGTGCAGGGGATTATTTTACCTGGTCTCCGGGCTGTGATTTAGTAAGAAAAGACCCGTATCAGATAACCTTTTTGGCGAACAAAATTAACCCTGTTGCCAGTGGTTTTTACCCTTACGTCAACAACTTCAACACCGGCTATCTTGGGACCGGCTGGAGCGCAACATCCCAGCTAACCTTCACAAATCCTTGCCCTCCTTCTGCTGATGGCACCACCTATTTATGGATGGGTAGTGCAGCTCCCCACCCACGTATTGTCACTTCGCAAAGTTTTGATTTAACTGGCGGAGCCAACGAATTGCATTTTGACATGAAATGGTCTACCCAGGGCATGCAAAGCCCCTGTGAAGGGCCTGATCTTCCGGACGAAGGAGTTCATCTGCAATATTCGGTAAACAATGGAGCATGGAAAGAAATTATTTACTGGGACCCAAGTCAGCCGCCACCCGGTGGCGTCAACCCCATGTTAACAGTATGGAATCACTACAGCTTCCCCATCCCTTCAGCAGCTATTTCTGCTAATACGCGTTTTCGCTGGCTGCAAACCTCCAGCTCCGGGGCCCATTATGATCACTGGGGACTGGATAATATCAACATCTTTGACCGCCCTGAAAACCTCACCAGGCTAAAAACGGTTGATATTACTGTTATTGCACCAGCTCCTGATAACTTGACGGCTACAGCTGTCAACAAAGACGTCCGCTTAAACTGGGATAAAAGCATATGCCCCAATGCTGTAGGCTATAAAATTTACAGGAAAAACAGCTATATCGGATACACTCCTTCAACCTGTGCTACAGGTGTCCCAGCCTACACCGGATATCAAGAAATTGCAACTGTAAATAGCATCAATGACACCACCTTTTTTGACGACAACAACGGAAAAGGACTGCCTCAGGGATTTACTTATTGCTATATGGTAACTGCCATCTTCCCCGACGGCGCAGAGAGCTATCCTTCCCTCGAAGCCTGTGCGACGATAGACCGGGACATCCCGCTATTAACAAAAGTATCGGTGAATTCCACTGATATAAACACCGGAAACATCGACCTCGAATGGTCGCCGCCACCAACAATAAACAGCTCTTACACCGGACCTTTTCATTATCTTATCTATCGCACTAAGGATACCACAGCCAGTTGGTCCTTAATCGACTCCACCCTTAGCATCAATGATACTTCGGCAACAGATAACGGATTAAACACCCTGGAAGAACAATATTTTTATAAAGTAGAACTGGTGCAGGTTGATCCGGCAACACGAATTGTTGTGGGGGAATCGCCTCCATCCTCTTCGGTTTTCCTCAATTTAATATCAGGAGATGAAAGTATAACCCTTGAAATGGATTATGCGGTATCATGGAATAATCAGGAATATGTTATCTACAGAAAAGATTCTGGTGCAACTACATTCGATTCGATCACAACAGTAACACAAAATTCCTATACTGATACCGGACTTGTCAACAACAAAATATATTGTTACAAGGTAAAAACCATAGGTGCCTATTCTGGCAGTGGGATTGTCAGCCCCCTGATAAATTATTCACAGCAAGCTTGTGCTGCACCAAAAGATATTGAAGCTCCCTGCCCGCCAGTACTGACAGTAACGGTAAATTGCCTTGATGTTTCAAATAACTTGAAGTGGACTAACCCCAATAACATTTGCGCACATGATGTTGCCTCGTACGACATCTTCTACAGCCCGATGGCAAATGGTTCTTTCAACTATCTTGATGCAAGCAGCCCGGCTACCGACACCACCTATATACACCAAAAATCCACGACTATAGCCGGTTGTTATCAGGTAGTGGCTATTGACTCTTCCGGAAATGAAAGCCAACCAAGTAATACTGTTTGTGTAGACATAGACAGTTGTGACATCTATCGCCTTCCTAATGTCTTTACACCAAATGGGGATGGACACAACGACTACTTCAGGCCTTTCCCTTATGATTTTGTTGAACGTGTGGATATGAAAATCTTTAATCGCTGGGGGAATCTGGTTTATCAAACCAACGACCCTGACATTAATTGGGACGGACGCCACCAGGACAATGACAAAGATGTTGCCCAAGGGGTATATTTCTTCGTGTGTGAAGTTTATCAGCGAACACTGGAAGGACAGGAAAAAATCACCATCACAGGTAGTGTCCACTTGCTTAGATGATGATTTCTTGAAAACTTTCCTTTTTTTTTAAAATAAATTTGTTAAAAATGACGATTAAGTCAAAAATCACATTACCTTTGCCATGTATTAATTAATCAATTACTTATTTAAATGAACACAGGTAAAGTTAAATTTTTTAATGAAGCTAAAGGATATGGTTTCATTAAAGATCAGGATTCAGACAAAGAGTATTTCGTACACGTCACAGGTTTGATCGACAAGGTCAAAGAAGATGACGATGTTTCTTTTGACCTTCAGGAAGGAAGAAAAGGATTAAATGCAGTAAATGTAAAACTAATATAAAAAGTTTGTTTTACAGAAGAATTTAATTTGTCAGAAATGCCAAAGCCTTGCAGATTTGCAAGGCTTTTTTTATGCTCCAAAACACCATATTCAGAAAGCACGAAGCCATCTTTTTCCTATTTTAGCTGCAAAATCAATCATTATGAAAAAGAATCTCAGCTTTGGTGTACTCATTATTTTTCTGATTACGGGTTGCCAGCCTCAACAGAAGAATGAGGCAACAAATATCGAAAAACAGCAACAGTTTCATCCTTTAGCATATGCCGCCAGTTACCAGCAGCTAGCAGCTGAAAAATTGGCTTTGGAGTATCAGGCGTATTATTTAGCCCGTTTATCGTTGGCGGATCAGATTGAAAAAATCAAAACAAACAAGCCTTTGGCTGTAGTGCTGGATATCGATGAAACCGTTTTGAACAACAGCCCTTATGAGGCAATGCTGGTAAAAAAAGATACTGTCTATCCGGCATTTTGGGATGAATGGCTAAAAGCAGCCAAAGCCAGGCCCCTAAGCGGTGTTCACGATTTCCTGGTGTTTGCTAAAGATGCCGATGTTGAGATCTTTTATATCACAAACCGAAAACAAGAGTTCAAACACCTAACGCTGCAAAATCTACAAAAATATAACCTGCCCAACGCAGACGCTGAACATTTATTAATGCGCACAGGCCCTTCGGGCAAAAAAGAGCGTCGCGACAAAATCGCCAAAGACTTCCATATTGCTATGTTAATTGGAGATAACTTAAATGATTTTTCAGAGTTGTTTGAAGAGAAGTCGAATGAGTTGCGAAAGGTTCTTGTTAAGGAGCTAAAGGAGCATTTCGGAACCCGGTTTATTGTCTTACCCAATACCACCTATGGCGACTGGGAAGGAGCACTTTACAATTATGATTATAGCTTAAGCCCTGCTAAAAAATATCAAAAGATGGTAGAACATCTTCAGGGGTTTTAATAAAGAGGCTAAGCCATGACAACTTAACCTCTTTATAGAATTCCCCAATTAGATTAATGGATGTCATACTGAAAAGGAATACGGGCCTGTATCGGTTCCATTTCAGTTACTTGTTTCAGATAATCAAAATACTGATAAGTATTTCCCAGTTCATTTTTCAATATCTTGCTTCGGACATTAGCTCCAAAACTACCAAAAAACTCATCAAAGGGGTCTTTTAATTCAGGAAGTTCTTTTACGCGATAATCCTTAACTTCTGCCATGGCAGCCGCATCCTCAATAGCGTCCTGCAAAGTACCAAATTCATCGATTAACCCTTTATCCTTTGCATCCAGGCCACTCCAAATACGTCCCGAACCAATTTCTTTCACCTCTTTCACGGTCATGTTTCTGCCGTCGGCCACCTTTTCGACAAAGTCAGTATAAAAATGATCGACATTTTGCTGAAGGACCGCTCTTTCGAATTCGGTCAGGGGTTTGTATATATATCCGAAATCAGCATGGTCATTAGTTTTCACTCCATCAACAGTAATTCCCAGTTTGTTATTCAAAAGACCCTTGATATTTGGTATTACGCCAAAGACACCAATAGACCCTGTTAAGGTATTTGGTTGGGCATAGATTTTATGCGCAGGGCAGGAAATATAATAGCCTCCGGAAGCGGCCATATCACCCATACTTACCACAAGGGGTTTTTCCTTTTTTGCCAGCATCACTTCTCTCCAAATAATATCTGAAGCCAGGCCACTGCCACCAGGAGAATTAACCCTTAGCACTATCGCCTTCACTTTGGAATCTTTTCTTGCTTCACGTATAGCTTTGGATATCCGCTCTGAGCCAATAACTTCATCACTGCCTTCTCCCATCTGAATATTGCCAACAGCATAAACAACAGCAACCTCTGGTTTAGATTCAACACTTAGCTTATCTTCTTTTGTCCCCCAGTAATAATCGGTCATTTCAACAAGTTCGGGCTCATCTTCCGTACTTTCACTCATAGTTTTAAGCTCAGCCAAAAATTCATCTTTATAAATAACACCATCCACCATACCATATTTTACTGCATCTTCTGGTGTCCTCAATAACATGGAATCGGCTACATGATTTAGCTTTTCCGTAGTGATATCACGCTGCTCGCTAATCCCTTTTACCATATGAGCCCAGATACCATCAATGTATTTCAGGCTTTGTTCTTTATTGGCATCACTCATCTTATTTAGCAAAAACGGCTCCACTGCACTTTTATATTCTCCATAGCGTACAACTTGCATCTCTACATCCAGCTTCTCCAAAAGCCCTTTATAAAACATCACGTTCATGGACATCCCCCTGAAATCCATCATACCACTGGGACTCAAGTAGATCTTATCAGCTACAGAGGCCAGGTAATAGGCTTTTTGGGAAAGTATATCAGCATAAGCCATAATGAATTTTCCGGATTCCTTAAAATCAAGTAAACTTTCACGGATAGATTCTACCGTTGCCATACGGGATGGAATAATTGACAGATCCAGATATATACCCGGAATTTTGTCATCCGTCTTCGCCTTTGCAATTCGGTCTTTTATGTCTCTCAAACCAACAACAGTCATATCGTCAAAAGAACTAACACCAAAATTGGCCAGTGGATTTTCCGGGGTTCGCTCCGGAATTAACTTTTCCAACTCAATAGTCAGAATTGAATTATCCTCAATTGTCACTACCTTTTTATCTGCAAAACTTGCCAGTGAGGCTACAAGTCCAAAAAAGATAAAAAATACAATTAGGAATGATAGCAAAGTTCCTACAATAGAAGCCAGGGTTTGTTTTAGAAATTGTTTCATCTGT
>JBNJHE010000031.1:0-24918 GCA_051748205.1 Bacteroidota bacterium
GTTCTTTGTTTCTCTATGGCTATCAGTATTTTAGTCGCTTCGTTCTCTTAAGTCTCTTAAGTCTCTTAAGTCTCTTAGTCTCTTAGTCTCTTAGTCTCTTAGTCTCTTAGTCTCTTAGTCTCTTAGTCTCTTAGTCTCTTAGTCTCTTAGTCTCTATAGTCGCTATAGTCTCTTAAGTCGCTTCGTTCGCCCTATCGCATCATCGCCAACTCGCACCCCTAAATCTCCGCCTAAGTCGGAAAGCCCACCGAACAATGACTTAGCTCTCTGGCAGTTCGTCTCTTCGCATTTAATCATCCCCGTGTGTGTTCCGCCTTAGACGGATTATGGCTCGGCACTGTTCAGCTGTATAATGTACAAAAATAATAAACCATTACGGAAATCTGCAATAAACATAGATATTTATTAACCTGGTGATGTTTATAATCTATAGGAGTGTTCTTTTCAGTCACTTTTTATACCGGCCTCAGTTATTGTTTACGATATGATTTTTTCAAGATGGCTTTATTGTCGGAGAAAGCCTTATTTTTGCGAAAAGGTCATGTCTATGAAAAAGTATAAATACATTCTATATTTCCTGCTTTTGCTGGCAATTATTTTTGCTGTAGGGAAATTAATGGAGAAAATTTCGGTGTCAGAAAATAAATATATGCCTGCTGTGCCAGCGGTGCATTCCAATATAGAACAAGGAGATAAAGGATTATTTTTTAAGGATGAGCAGGGCAGGAAATGGCAGATGGCGAATCCTGCAGTGAAGTACACAAAGCAACAGTTTCAGCAAGCTGCTTCCGGAACAAAGCAAGGCGTTGCCTTCGATTTTACAAATGAAATGAATGGGATATTGTATTATGGTTTTATTGACCGTGCTGAAACAGCGGTGTCTTTACCGGTTTTTTATAAGCAATCTACAGATATAAAGCACGGCAAGGCAGAAATTGACCTTGTCAAAGCGTTTTCAGGGAAATATGATATTGTTTCCTGGCAGCAGACTGGCCGCAGTGAACTTGCCTATCGTGTGGTGGATGAGCAAGGTGATATGCTTTATGATGGCAGGCTTTTTTTGGTTGGTACCGGGCCTTTTAAAATCGGAAATGGGATTATATCCGGTCCTTTTGTATCAAAAGTTACAGATAATCAGGCTGTATTGTCTTTTGAGACTCGCCGGGAAGGGATTGCCCGGGTTGCTGTCGATGGGCGTATCCTTGACAGTCCGAATAAACAACATTATCACGAAATCAGAATTACCGGACTGCAACCGGATTCAGTATATAATTATCATGTCTTAGTTGATGACTATAAGTTTACATCATCGTTTAAGACAGCCTTAGCCGACGGCAGCCGTAAGCCCTTTAGTTTTGGCTTTACTTCCGGTAGCCGTGGCGGAAAGGGTGGAGGAGAGCGAAATATTGGTGGCGTTAATGCCTATAAGATGAAGCGTTTAGCTGCATTTGCTGAAGACCGCAAACTGGCCTTTTGGCAGTTTACCGGCGATATGATCGACGGATATCGGCAAAACAGAGCCGAAGCACGCCTGCAGTACGCGAACTGGAAGCGTGCTATAGAGCCTTTTGCTCATAAACTTCCGATCTTTGTTGGGATGGGAAACCACGAGGCTTTGACCATGAATTTTACCAATGCAAAAGGACAGGCAGTTCGCATTGATCGCTTCCCTTATGCATCGCATTCTGCTGAAGCGATTTTTGCTCAGGAGTTTGCTAATTTTGAGAATGGACCTGGTTCCGAGGATGGAGCTTCGTATGATCCGGTAATGGTCAAACGTTCTGATCCTGATTTTCCTTCTTATAAGGAAAATGTCTATGCCTACCGTTGGGCAAATTCAGCTATGATCGTGCTGAATTCCAACTATTGGTATGCGCCAACCCGGCAGTTTATTCCGCAAATATCCGGAAATCCCCATGGATATATTATGGATGTTCAGATGAAGTGGCTGAGGATGAAAATTATGGAATTTGAACAGGATAATACGCTGGATCATGTTTTTGTTACATTGCATGCCCCCTTGTTTCCTAATGGTGGGCATACAGCTGATGATATGTGGTATGACGGCGATAATTCTGTCCGCCCTTATATCGCCGGCAGTCCCCATTCCAAAGGAATTATCGAGCGCCGCGACGAATTACTGGATATCCTGGTCAATCAAAGTACCAAAACAGCCGCTTTGCTCTGCGGGGATGAGCATAACTACAGCCGCCTCAGGATTCATGACACTATGCCACGCTATCCCGAAAATTATGATAAGAAAAAGATCAGGCTGAAGCGGCCTGTTCTTCAACTGACCAATGGTGCTGCCGGAGCTCCTTTTTCGGCGAAGGAAAAATTGCCATGGTCGTCTTTTGTTGACTCTTTTTCAACACAAAATGTTATGATCATGTTTCATGTGAATGGCCCTGAAGTTAGGGTAGAAGTTATGAACCCGGAAACATTTCAACAATTAGATTATTTTATCCTAAAAAATAGTCCTCATGAGTAAAAATTCTTTAATGGATCCCATAGGCCGGTTGATAGGCCTGAGATATAAATCTCATCCCTGGCACGGCCTGGAGCTTGGAAAGCATGCTCCAAAAGTGGTTACCGTTTTTATTGAAATGACAACCACAGATACAGTGAAGTATGAAATTGATAAAGAAAGTGGATTTTTGATGATCGATCGTCCACAGAAATATTCTAATGTAGTGCCTGCGCTGTATGGCTTTATGCCTCAAACATTCAGCTCGGATAGCGTGGCCGAGTTTTGCATGGATAAAACTGGCAGAAGTGATATTGTTGGCGATGGCGACCCTATTGATATCTGCGTGCTTACAGAAAAACAGATCACCCATGGCGATATTATTGCGAAGGTTCGTCCAATCGGTGGATTTCGTATGCTCGACGGGGCTGAAGCTGATGACAAAATTGTAGCTGTATTGTTTAATGATGCCGTTTATGGCGATTATCAGGATATTAGTGATGTGCCCGAACTGGTTATCGAACGGCTGAAGCATTATTTTCTGACCTATAAAGACCTGCCTGGTCGTGAAAGTAATGTGGAGATTACGCATACCTTCGGAATTGACGATGCTCATGAAATTATCCGGCGCTCCATGGAAGATTATCGCAAGAAGTTTGAAAATCTTAACGATATGTTATCGAGTGTTTGACAAACGCTTATGCGATTATTTTACCTGCGAGCCCAGTAAGGTCGCTGAAGTATAATCTTCTACTTTAACCTTGGTATACTGGCCTATGATATCCTTTGTTGCCGGAAATACAATCACTTTATTTTGAGTGTTGCGTCCCATCATTTTATGGGGGTCCTTTTTTGACGGGCCTTCGACTAAAACGGTAAATACTTTGTTGAGGTCGCGCTGATTACTCTGCTGTGAAAGCTTTTGCTGGAGCCGGATAATTTCCTGTAAACGGCGCTGTTTGATTCCTTCCGGGACAGTGTCCTGGAAACGTTTGGCAGCCAAAGTGCCGGGTCTTTCTGAATAGTTAAACATAAAAGCAAAATCGTATCCTACTTCTGTCATTAGCGATAAGGTTTCCTGATGCTCTGCTTCTGTCTCTTCACAAAAGCCGGCAATAATGTCTGTCGTAATTCCGGCATCGGGAATATGCTTTTTTATTGCCGCAATTCGGTTCAAATACCACTCCCTGCTATATTTTCGGTTCATGCGTTTTAGCACTGTTGTGCTCCCTGATTGTACTGGCAGATGAATGGAGCGGGCAATGTTTTCGGTGTCTGCAATGGTTTCTATTAGCTTGTCCGACAGATCTTTGGGATTGGAGGTGGCAAAGCGGATGCGCATGTCTATCTGAAGACTTGCTACTTGCTTTAGCAGATCGGGAAAATCATATCTTTCCTCACCTTCTTCCCATAAATAAGAATTAACATTCTGACCCAGCAATGTGATTTCCCGATAGCCCTGATGATAGAGATCCTGCGCTTCCTGTAGTATCGTTTTTGGATTTCTGCTGCGTTCGCGCCCCCGGGTATAGGGCACTACACAATAGGAGCAGTAGTTATCGCAGCCTCGCATAATGGAGATAAAGGCCGAAACACCTTTGCTATCTAAACGAACGGGTTGAATGTCTTCATAAGTCTCTTCCCTGGAAAGAATGACATTAGCCATCTGCTGATGGCTTTCCTGGATGTCATCAAGCATGGCCGGCAAATGACGATAGGAATCCGGCCCCGCAATAAGGTCTACTTCTTTATGCATCTTGAGTAAATCTGCTTTGAGACGCTCTGCCATACAACCAACTACACCGATAATCGTCGATGGCTTTTTCTGCTTGATTTGCCTGAATTCCTGTATCCTCCCAAAAACCCGCCTCTCAGCATTTTCTCGGATGGCACAGGTGTTTACTAGTATGATATCAGCCTGCTGCATGCTTTTGGTTAGTTCGTAGTCATGGTGCTTCATCACCGAAGCGATAATCTCCGAATCAGAAAAATTCATCTGACAACCATAGGTTTCTATATATAACTTTTTACTCATTTTCGTTTGTATCATTTGATTTGCAAAAGTATAAAACCAAGCCGAAAAGTGGATTATAAATTACAATAACAGTCTAATGATGGACAAAAGAAAATCAGCCCCCGTAGCTAAAGGCCAGATAAATAAGGGGATAATAAATGGCGTTTATTTTTGTCTGTTAATTTGTTTTGATAATGGTTTTAATATTGTTTTACCTTTGTGCCCGAAAAATTAATGCATTAAAACCTGTGGATATATGGCAAAGAATTTGGTGATTGTCGAGTCACCGGCAAAAGCAAAGACAATAGAAGGCTTTTTAGGGAAAGATTATACGGTAATGTCCAGCTTTGGACATGTACGGGATTTAGAAAAAAATAACCTGAGTGTTGACCTGGATAATGGGTTTAAGCCAAAATATATTATCTCGCCGGATAAAAAGAAAGTGGTTGCGGATCTGAAAAAGACAGCAAAGGCTTCCGAAAAGGTCTTGTTGGCCTCGGATGAAGACCGCGAAGGAGAAGCTATTTCCTGGCATCTGGTGGAGGCTTTAAATTTGGATTTGAAGAAAACGGAACGTATTGTGTTTCATGAGATCACAAAAACAGCTATTCAACATGCCATAAAAAACCCACGGTCTATTGATTACAACCTGGTTAATGCTCAGCAGGCCAGACGTGTATTGGACCGCCTGGTTGGTTATGAGTTGTCTCCACTGTTATGGAAAAAGGTAAAACCTTCTTTGTCAGCAGGACGTGTGCAGTCGGTAGCTGTCCGGCTTATCGTGGAACGCGAAGACGAGATCAATCAGTTTAAGCCGCAATCGCAGTTTAAAGTTAGCGGAGATTTTTCAACTCAGGGTAAACGTCTAAACACAGAATTAAATAAGAAAATCACCAAACTGGAGCAGGCTCAAGAGCTGCTGGAGCATTGTAAGACGGCTGCTTTTGAGGTATCCAAAGTGGAGAAAAAACCAGGACGCAAATCTCCGGCTCCGCCATTTACAACATCCACACTGCAACAGGAGGCCAGCCGCAAGCTTGGCTATTCTGTGTCCAAAACCATGATGATTGCACAAAAGCTTTATGAGTCAGGACAGATTACCTATATGCGTACGGATTCTGTAAACCTTTCTTCTGCTGCGATGAAAATGGCACAAGAGGAGATCTTTTCCGACTTTGGAGAACGTTATCACAAAGGCCGTAGCTTTAAAACCAAATCCAAAGGAGCTCAGGAAGCTCACGAAGCCATACGCCCTACTTACTTCAATAAACGACATGCCAATGGTGACCAGAGCATGCAACGGCTTTATGAATTGATATGGAAACGAACCATCGCTTCGCAAATGAGCGATGCTCAGCTCGAAAAAACAAATGTCTATATTGATATCTCCGATCGTAAAGAGCAATTTGTTGGACGTGGCGAAATCATTACCTTTGATGGTTTCCTTAAAGTTTATCTTGAGTCTACCGACGAGGATGAAGCCCGCGAAGAACAAAAAGGCATGCTTCCTCCCATTAGCAAAGGAGAAACTATGCAGCCCGAATCAATCGATGCTGTGCAGCGCTTTTCCAAGCATCCACCGCGTTATGCCGAAGCTTCTCTGGTGAAAAAAATGGAAGAACTCGGTATTGGGCGCCCATCTACTTTCGCGCCTACGATCTCTACTATTCAAAAACGAGAGTATGTGGTTAAGGAAGATCGTGATGGCATTATGCGCGAATATCTTCATCTGTCCTTGCGAAATGGCAAAATAGCTCAGGCAGAGAAAAAAGAAAAAACAGGCTATGAGAAAAATAAGCTCTTTCCTACCGATATTGGTACTCTCGTTAATAAGTTCCTGATGAGTTATTTTGAGAATATCATGGATTATAGTTTTACCGCCAGGGTGGAAGAAAAATTTGATGAAATTGCCAAAGGTCAGGAGGAGTGGAATCAAATGATCGAAGACTTTTATGGAACATTTCATCAAAAAGTAAAAACAACAGAAGAAAAAGCCGAACGCTTCCGTGGCGAGCGCCTTCTGGGGAAAGACCCTAAAACAGATAAAAATGTCTACGCTAAAATTGGCCGCTATGGCCCCATGGTGCAGATAGGAGATACGGAAAGTGAAGAAAAACCCCGCTTTGCCGGCCTAAGAAAAGGACAAAGCGTGCAGACAATTACCCTGGAAGATGCTATGGAGCTTTTCCAGTTCCCCAAAACTATCGGGCAATACGAAGAGCATGATCTTGTAGTTGCCATCGGACGCTTTGGCCCCTATGTGCGTCATGATTCTAAATTTTATTCTATCCCTAAAGGGGAAGAACCAGCCCATCTTACCAAAGAACGAGCCATTGAAATCATCGAAGCGAAACGTCAAAGAGAACGGGAAAAAACTATTAAAGAATTTGCTGAAGATGAAAAAGTGAAAGTCCTCAAAGGTCGCTATGGCCCCTATATTTCCATTGGAAAAGAGAACTACCGCATCCCTAAGGATAAAGATCCTCAGGAATTGACCTATAAGGATTGTCTTGCGATCGCTGAAACTTCTGGCAAATCTGCTCGTAAAAGCAGTGGTAAGAAAACCGGAACAAAAAAGAAGACGACGAAAACAACCAAAACAAAAAGGAAAACCAGCGCTTCTAAAAAGTCTTCCGGTAAAAAAAGCTAAATCTTAATTAGATCGCGAATGGATTTATCGATTTATTTTGAACCTGTCGCTGTTCAAATTGCGGAAAGCAATGGGGCACTGCCTGAAAAGAGAATTGCTGATGTGATCACTGCGTACACGCCCGGACAAGAATTTCCGGACCCCCATGGTTTTGACATTGCCTTGATTGGCGTCCAGGAAGAACGCAATGTCTGGTTGAACCAGGGATGTGCTAAGGCACCAGATGATGTCAGAGAAAAACTTTATCACCTCTATCAGGGTCGCTTTAAGGCCAATCTGGTCGATCTTGGTAATATTAAACCTGGCAATACCGTTGATGATACCTACTTTGCCCTGGCTTCGGTAGTGAGTACCTTGGTGGAGCTGAATGTAACCTGTGTGATCATCGGTGGTAGCCAGGATTTGACCTTTGGACAATATCGGGCCTATGAAAACCTGGGCCGGATTATCAACATGGCTGCCGTTGACTGTAGCTTTGACCTGGGAAACGCAGAGGAAGTTTTTAACTCCAGATCCTACCTGAGTAAAATTATCCTTCAGCAACCCAATTATTTGTTTAACTATACCAACATCGGATATCAATCCTACTTCGTCGATTATCAGGCCCTGAAGCTGATGAAGAGTTTGCACTTTGATACCTACCGGCTTGGAAATCTTCGCGAGGATTTAAAAGAACTCGAACCATTGGTGCGTAATGTGGATATGTTGTCTTTTGATATCTCTGCGGTCAGACAATCCGATGCTCCTGCTAATATGAATGCTTCCCCCAATGGATTCTATGGGGAAGAAGCTTGCCAGATAACTCGTTATGCTGGAATGAGTGATAAAATTTCTTCTGTGGGCTTTTATGAAGTGAACCCCCAACGCGATTTGTATGGCCAGACTGCCCATCTGACTGCCCAAATGATTTGGTACTTTATTGATGGGTATTATAATCGCAAAGACGACTTGCCGGCCCGTGATAAAAGCAGGTATGTCAGGCATATTGTTATGATGGACGATTACAACCAAAGCATTGAATTCTATAAAAGCAAAAAAAGTGAACGCTGGTGGATGCTGTTGCCTTCCACCCCTTTGGCAAACTCCGGTATCAATCGAAGTATTTGGATCCCCTGTTCTTATGATGATTATCTGATGGCTAGCAGGGATAATGAGATTCCTGACAAGTGGTGGAGGGCATTTAAAAAGCTTTCACTGGGATAGTTTCCCTGCTTTTTTTGATAAATTTATTTAGAATCTTTTTAAATTATATGATTGATTATTTTTTTTATATTTGTATGTTTTTAATGTAAAGATAAGATATATTGACTTTTTTAAATATTAGATTGTTAAAAATTAGGTTTGATATAATGATTCATTATGAACCGAAGCTTGTTCACTATGGTAAATTTTTCTTATTTTAGCGCCAACTTAGTAGAAAGGTTTAAGTCTATGATAAAACGCATACTTGTAATTCTGTTTGTTGTTCTTTCGATACATGCTTATTCACAGCAGGAAGAACAATACAGCCACTATATGTTCGTTCCCACAGCTTATAATCCAGGTTATATGGGTTTAGGTGATGAAATTTGTGTTAACGGTGTTCACCGCCAGCAATGGATGGGACTGGAACATACGAATTCCGATGGCAAAACATTTTCCATTAACCCGGTAACGTCATTTTTCTCCGTTGATGCTGCTATTCATCCCATCTTTGGGGGTGTAGGCATTAATTTTAAGCAGGATAAGCTAGGAGCCTTTACTAACACAACGGTGGAGCTTGGCTATTCGTTTCATCGCAATATTGGCCCTGGTAAAATTGGCATTGGTGTTATGGGCGGGCTTTTAGACCAAACCATCGATTTTACCTTGTTTGACCCGCTGGACCCGCAGGATCCTTTGTTGATGGGTGGTGGAAAAGAAGAACAGGCCATGGCTTTTGATATGAAGTTTGGTGCGTATTATCGTGTCCCGGGCTTGTGGTATGCTGGTATTTCAAGTTCAAAGCTGTTGCAAAGCGAAATTGGTCTGCCCGAAAAACTGGCCAAACCTGCTTTATCACGACATTATTATTTAACCGGTGGCTATGTGTTCAGGTTGGCTCATCCGGATTTTAAAATAGAACCTTCGGCTATGATCAAAAGTGATCTTGCCGCGACACAATATGATCTCACTGCACTCGTTTGGTATATGGACCGTTTTTATGGTGGCCTGACATACCGGACCACGGATGCCATCTCGGTATTGGTGGGACTGCGAGGATGGGACCAGGAAATTGGCTTGCCTGATAATAAAGGAGCCTTTAAAAGTACCGGAAGTATGTTAGGTATTAGTTATGACCTGACGACTTCGCCACTCGGAGCTGAAGGGCGTAGCGCCGGTACTTTTGAGGTGTTCTTAAGGTATTGCTTCGATATCTCTATACCTCCGGTATTGGATGGACATAGAACCGTCCGATTCTTGTAAATGATTAATTTTTGTAACCCGAGTAAGGTTTCTTTCGTTAAAGAAACTGATATGATAAAACGAACAAATATGATTGTGCACACAGGAATGAAAATCAAAAACCTATTGTTCTTTGCACTGGGGTTGATCGTAATTAGTAGTTGTAATAACTCCGGTAACGGTCAGCTTATAGGCGTACAGGATCGTCCCGAGTGGTATCAGCCAGACCCCTATGGGATGGCTTTTGTCCCTATGGGAAGCTACAATATGGGCGTTAGCGACGAGGATGTCCCTTATGCTCACGTAGCCCAGTCTAAAACGGTTTCTGTCCAGGCTTTTTATATGGATGAAACTGAAATTACCAACAATGAGTATCGCCAGTTTGTACATTGGGTGCGCGACTCTATCGTTCATCGTTTGCTCGGAATGATGGATGACCCGGATATGTACGGCGATCATTTTTTCCGCGATGACGAAGGCATGTTTATCGACCGGTGTTTTGAATCCGGAGGTGAATGTTATGCCATCGACTGGTCGGAAGAAATTGAGTGGGATAACCCTGAGGTCCAAATGCTGCTGGAGCAGGAAGGCCTGATGTTGCCGGAAAATGAACAGTTTTACCATCGTGCGAAATTCGACTGGCGCAAAATCAATTACGATTATTTCTGGATTGATTACCGTGCTGCAGCTGCTCGTAGTAATCGGGCTCAAGGCCTGAAAGACCGCTCGGCCTTCATCATTCATCCCGACCCGATTAATGTATATCCTGATACCTTAGTGTGGGTTCGCGATTTTGCGTATTCCTATAACGAGCCTATGGCACAAAGCTATTTCTGGCATCCTGTCTATGACCACTATCCTGTCGTTGGCGTAAACTGGGAACAGGCACGTGCGTTTTCCATCTGGAGAACACAAATTCATAATGGCTATCTTCAGTCGAACGATATCGCTTTTGTGAATGATTACCGCTTGCCTACCGAGTCTGAATGGGAATGGGCTGCCCGTGGTGGCCTTGACTTGAATCCTTACCCATGGGGCGGACCGTATATTCGTAATAGTGATGGGTGCTTTTTGGCCAACTATAAACCCTTGCGCGGTAACCTGGTCGATGATGGTGGTTTTCACACCCTTATTGTGGGGCACTTTGCTCCCAACGACTGGGGATTGTATGATATGGCAGGGAATGTAGCGGAATGGACTTCCGATGCCTATAACGAGTCTGCCTATAATTATGGCTCTGATTTCAACCAGCAGATTTCATATAACGCTAAAGAAGGAGACCAACCCGCAGCCAAACGCAAAGTGATTCGCGGCGGCTCATGGAAAGACTTTGGTTTCTACATTCGTAATGGTGTGCGCACCTATGAATACCAGGATACAGCAAAATCCTATGTCGGATTTCGTAATGTGCAAACTTACCTTGGACGTGCCAAAGGTGATGGACCCAATGCATCTAATGTCTATAATTAAATTATGAAACAAAAGTAAGAACAGTAATAACTAATAAATTTTTATCATGGGTATTAATAGTATAGTAAGAAGCAGAGGTTTTAAAAATGTTATGGCCAAACTTTATGGCTGGGGTGCTGCACTCGTTATTGGCGGTGCCCTCTTTAAAATTAATCACTATCCCGGAGCAGAAATTATGTTGATTATCGGTATGGGTACCGAGTGTGTCATCTTTTTCTTTTCTGCCTTTGAACCGGAACATGTGGAGCCTGACTGGAGTCTGGTATATCCTGAATTAGCCGGATTATATCACCCCGAATTGGTTGACGAACAACCACAACCGAAAGTGAATGGTGTTACAGCAACTGGCGCCAAACAACAAGATTCAACAACACAGGAGCTGGATAAAATGCTGGAAGAGGCAAAAATAGGCCCTGAACTGATCGAAAGCCTTGGAAAAGGATTGCGAAGCCTTAGCGATAACGCTGCTAAAATGACCGAAATGAGCAGTGCCTCTGTGGCTACCAATAATTATGTCCAGAGTATGGAAAATGCCAGTAAGAGTGTCAGCGAAATGACCGACACCTATCAGAAGTCAACAAGACTTTTGGAACAATCTTCCGGTCAACTGCAGGAATCGTTGAAAGCTATCGACTTTTCTGATGTGGATACCGATGCTTATAAGAATGAAATTAAAAGGGTATCGGAAAACCTGGCCGCATTAAATTCAGCTTATGAACTGCAACTGCAGTCTACAAACCATCAGGCTGAAGCTAATGATAAGTTGAAAGATAACATGGATCAATTTATAGCCAATCTGAGTGAATCTGTCAAAAGCACAGAAAACTATCAGAAAAATGCTGCAACCCTCAGTGAAAATGTTGCCCAACTGAATAAAGTCTATGGCAATATGTTAGCTGCTATGAATGTGCAGCAACAAGGGTAATTCATCATGTTTAATGAACCAATAAAAAATTTGATCTATGGGTGGAAATAGTCCTGGTGCTCTAAGTCCCCGGCAAAGGATGATCAACATGATGTACCTTGTGCTTACTGCGATGCTTGCTTTAAATGTTTCTAAGGAAATTCTTAATGCTTTTATCGTGGTCAATGAAGGGTTGGAGAAAACCAATGAAAATTTCAGCAAGAAAACAGAATTGCTGTATAACCAAATGAATAATCAATGGCAACTTGATAGTGCTAAAGTTGATAAATTTTACCGCAAAAGCCTGGAAATTGAAAAAGAATCTCAGGAACTGGTGGATTATATCAATAAACTCAAAAATATTCTTATTGCGCGTACTGAAAAAGCGGACACAACAGGATCTGACTGGGAAACAACAACCTGGGAAGATGAAGATGGTCAGGAGCATGAAGCATTATGGCGGGAAGTGCCTGTAAGCAAGCTCAAAAGTCGTGATAATTATGATACACCGACACTTTTGATGGTGCCCGACGGCGATATACAACCGGAAAAAGGGTATGGATATAAACTCAAAATGCGGATTGAGAATTACAAGAAATCGATCCTGGATATTTTGGATGATGAGGAAATATCTGGCGACATCAGTCTGGGCCTTAGTACAGAAAATCAGTATAGCCATATCGAGAATAAAGAACTAACGTGGCAGACCTATAACTTTTATCATTCGATCCTGGCTGCCGACCTTGTTATGTTTAACAAAATTATTGCCGAGGTGCGCAATGCCGAGGCAGATGCTGTAAATCGTCTGCTCTCTTCCATCAGTATCAGCGACTTTAAGTTTGATGAGGTGGAGGCTAAGGTTGTGCCCAGTTCTAACTATATTATTTCTGGCGAGGATTATTCAGCCGATATCTTTGTTGCTGCTATCAGCAGTACTCAGCAACCTGATGTTTATGTACTGGAAGGTGCTGATACCTCGGCAACAAGAAATGAAATACTGGAAAATGGTACGCGTATTGATTCTTCGCATAATGGTATGACAAAGTATATTGTCAAACCTGGCGGACTGGGTGATAAATCTTATGCCGGAGTGGTTAAAATGCGTATCCCTGGTACTACCGGTGAAAAGCCTGAAGATTTTAACTATTATCCTTTTAATAGTAGTTATATCGTGGCTGAACCAACGGCTGTGATTTCGGCTACGGCTGTGAATGTACTCTATAGAGGTGTTGCGAATCCGGTGGAAGTTTCTGCTCCCGGTGTGGCTGCTGCTCGTTTGAGTGTTACCGCTTCCAATGCCAGTGTAAGTGGAGGGAATGGCTCCTATAATTTAAAACCAGGCAATGGTGGTACATCTGTTGTCCGTGTTTCGGCCCGACAGGATGATGGAGGCTCAAAATTTATGGGTGAAATGGAATTCCGTGTTAGACGGTTGCCCGACCCTGAAATTGTCGTTTCCGGGAAAAAGTCCGGAGATAAAATCGCCAAGAACATCTTAACGCGTTCACGCCTGTATCCCAAATTGGATGCTTTGTTTAATGTACAGTATCAGGTGGTTCGTTTTTCTATGGATGTTACCGTAGGCCAAAATACGCAAACGTTTAATGCCAGTGGTGACCGCTTGTCTGATCAAATGCAAAATATTGTTAGCAGATTGAATCGTGGTTCTACCGTGGCCTTTAAAAATATCACTGTTCGTGGACCGGACGGTACCCGTCCTATCCCAGGGGTATTTTTTACAATACAATAAAAAAAAGGAGATATTATGAGATCTTTTTTGAAATTTATGCTTGCAGTGCTTCTGATTTTTCCTGCTGCTAATATGTTGGCGCAGGGGGGAGGAACACTCGAAGCTCCTAATCATGACCCGTTTGACCGGGTAGAAAATAAGCAGCGCGAAGTGTTAGCTTATCCTCATGTGAGAGAGGCGGATGTGATGTGGGATAAAATTATTTGGCGGCGCCTTGACTTGCGTCAGAAATTTAACCTCCCCTTCTACTACCCCTTTCAACCCAAAAATGGAAGAAAGAATTTTATTACTGTCGTTAAAGATGCTATCGAACAAGGTGAACTGACCGTTTATGAATATGATCTGACAGATGATTATTTTACGGAACCGCTCTCGCCTGAGGAAGCTTTGATGACTTTTGTGGACTCGACCACGCGCATTGATTATGATTCAATGGGTAATGAAATTCCGATTCGTGAACCTATCCCTGCAAATCCGCAGGATGTGTATGAGTTGGATGTCAAAGAACAATGGTTTTTTGATAAAGAGCGCTCCGTTATGGATGTGCGCATTATCGGAATTTGTCCGGTATGGTATAAACCTGCAACGGATGAAAATCCGGAACCAACACGCTCTCCCATGTTTTGGATTTATTACCCCGATGCCCGTGATATGTTCATTAATGCACCGGTGTATAATCCTAAAAATGATGCGGCACGACTGACTTATGAAGATTTATTTGCTAAACGAATGTTCGACTCCTATATCTATAAAGAATCCAATGTGTATGATCGGCAAATTTACGATTATGCTATTGGCATGGAGTCATTATTGGAAGCTGAACGTATAAAAAATGATATGCGTGAAAAGGAAATGAATCTCTGGGAATACTAAAGACATTATAAGGATCTCATAATATGTTAACTCCCTGTGCATAGCATGCATAGGGAGTTTTTTTATCTGTGACTTTTTTCTGGTTGAATTTTGCTAACTCCCCCGATAAATGCCGGGGAACTGTTTTATATCATTATGAACAGATAAAATCAAGAACCGAAAAGCTATTTTTCGTATTTTTGTTTTATGAGTTATGAGCTGTTGAAAACCCCAATCACTTATCTTAAAGGTGTAGGCCCGAAAAGAGCTGAGCTGTTGCAAAAAGAGCTTGGGATTTTCTTCTTTGGTCAGCTACTCGAATATTACCCCTTTCGCTATATCGATCGTAGCAAAGTACATAAAATAAGGGAAATTACTTCGGATATGACCTTTGTGCAATTGGTAGGGCACATTAAAAGTATGGAAACTATTGGGGCAAATCAAAAGCAACGACTTTCTGTTATTTTTCAGGATGATAGCGGAACGATAGAGCTTGTCTGGTTTAAAGGAATAAAATGGATCAAGGAAAAAATAGTACGCAATCAACAGTATGTTGTCTTTGGCCGCCCTGCTCTATTTCGAAATTCATACAATATTGCACATCCAGAAATGGAGCCATTAAACGATGTTAAAGAGCTGGAAAAAAAAGGTAGTTTTCAGCCCTATTACAGCTCTACAGAAAAGCTTAAAAACCGTGGGTTAAATTCGAAAGGTCTGGAAAAGTTGCTGAGAAATCTGCTGCAAACGCTTGATAATGGAATTCCTGAAAATCTTTCTCCTGATATCCTAAATCATTATAAATTATTATCCCGGCAGCAGGCATTTCAAAATATCCATTTTCCCTCTGACCCGGTTATGGTTGAAAAGGCCCGCAAACGGCTTAAGTTTGAAGAGTTTTTCTTTCTGCAACTTAAGATTATCGGATTTAAAAAGAAACAGCAAAAAATTCGCGGGCATGTATTTCAACAGGTGGACTATTACTTCAATACGTTTTTTCAGAAGCATCTGCCTTTTACTTTAACTGCCGCACAAAAGCGGGTTATTAAAGAAATACGTAAAGATACCGCCAGCGGACATCAGATGAATCGCTTGTTGCAGGGAGATGTGGGTAGCGGTAAAACCCTGGTGGCCCTTATGTGTATGCTGATCGCTTTAGATAACGGGTTTCAGACTTCACTAATGGCCCCTACCGAAATTTTATCCACTCAGCATTATCATACCATAAGTAAAATGCTCAAGGAGCTTGATGTTCGTATTGAACTGCTAACAGGATCTACTAAAAAAGCTGATCGCAGAAGAATTCATGAGGGCTTGTTGTCGGGGGATGTGGATATTTTGATTGGTACTCATGCATTAATCGAGGATATTGTCCGGTTTAAAAATTTAGGATTTGTGGTTATTGATGAACAACATCGCTTTGGGGTTGCTCAACGTGCCAGGTTATGGACAAAACATCAAATCCCTCCTCATGTACTTGTGATGACAGCTACACCCATTCCCCGTACTCTTGCAATGACTGTTTATGGTGATCTTGATGTGTCGGTTATCGATGAGCTGCCTCCCGGACGTAAACCTGTGAAAACCATTCATGTTACCGATGCTCAACGACTAAAAGTCTTTGGCTTTATCCGGGAACAGATTGCGCTGCAAAGGCAGGTTTATGTGGTCTATCCTTTGATTGAAGAATCTAAAAAAATGGATCTTAAGGATTTAATGGATGGCTATAAAAGCCTGTCCAGGGAATTTCCATTGCCAAATTACGCCATTTCCATTGTCCATGGACAAATGAAACCTGAAACAAAGGAATATGAAATGAACCGCTTTGTACAGGGGGAAACCCAGATTATGGTTTCCACCACTGTGATTGAAGTGGGTGTTGATGTTCCTAATGCGTCGGTTATGGTTATTGAAAATGCCGAACGCTTTGGGCTTTCTCAGCTGCATCAGCTCCGTGGTCGTGTAGGACGAGGTGCCGAACAATCATACTGTATCCTGATGACCAAAGATCAACTGACACAGGATGGAAGGCAGCGTATCAGTACCATGGTTAGCACCAACGATGGCTTTGTCGTAGCAGAAAAAGATATGAAACTCCGGGGGCCTGGAGATATCGAAGGAACTCAGCAAAGTGGTGTACTCGATCTGAAAATTGCCGATATTGTCCAGGATGAGAAAATTCTTAAGGCCGCCAGAAAGATGGCAACTATTGTTATGGAACAGGATCCTGAACTGCTGAAGGAGGAAAATCAAAGAATTAAAAGCTATCTTAAATATGCTGGCAATCAGATGGCCCAATGGAGCCGAATTAGTTGAGATGAACCGGGCCATGATCCGCCTAAGGTGAAACACACACACGGCTGACTATATTGAAATTGAAAACTGCTGAAATATCAAGCCCGCCTGCTCTTCTTTTTTGATTTTATCCTTACTTTTGTCCTTGTCAAATCATCAAATATTAAGGCATGAAGATTTCCTATAACTGGCTAAAACAATATACGGACATAGCTTATACTCCGGAGCAACTTGCCGCGATCCTTACAGATACAGGTCTGGAAGTATCAGGTACAGCGTTTTTTGAGACTGTTAAAGGCGGGCTTGATGGTGTGCTTGTCGGTAAGGTGCTAAGTTGTGAAAAACACCCCAATGCAGATAAGCTCAGTGTTACTAAAGTGGATATTGGCAAAGGACAACCTTTACCCATTGTTTGCGGAGCTCCTAATGTGGATAAGAATCAGAAAGTGTTGGTTGCCACTGTTGGGACAACGCTGTATCCCGCGGAAGATAAGCCGTTTCCAATTAAGAAAGCAAAAATTCGGGGGGAAGTGTCCGAGGGGATGATTTGTGCCGAAGATGAACTTGGACTGGGCTCATCCCACGATGGGATCATTGTCCTGGATGAGGATAGCGATATTGGCCTTCCGGCTTCAGCTTATTTCGACCTTGAAAAAGACTGGGTTTTTGATATTGATCTAACCCCTAATCGTGCGGATGCAACTTCGCATATTGGCGTGGCCCGTGATATTGTAGCTGCTGTCAACAGGCTGAATCCGGATGCTCAGCTTTCGCTTAAAATGCCTCCAACGCCGGATATTGACAGTAGTAATACGACGCTGCAGATTCCCGTTACTATTGATAATCAACAGGCTTGCCCGCGCTACTCTGCCCTGACTATTAGCGGAATATCAATCGGCGACTCTCCAGCCTGGCTGCAAAATAAATTGAAGGCCATTGGTATCAGGCCTGTTAATAATATCGTTGATGCCACGAATTATGTGATGCTTGAAACTGGTCAGCCGTTGCATCCTTTTGATGCCCACAAGATAAAAGGAGGGCAGGTGATTATTAAAAATCTCCCCCAGAATACCCCCTTTACGACTCTCGATGGTGTCCGCCGTCAGTTGTCTGCCGATGATCTGATGATATGTGATGCTGAAGGCCCGATGTGTATTGCTGGTGTTTTTGGTGGGATTGATTCTGGCATTACTAAAGATACTGAGGCTGTTTTTTTGGAAAGTGCTTTCTTTAACCCCAGGACAATACGTAAGACATCCAAACGACACCAGCTGCAAACCGACGCCTCTTTCCGCTATGAGCGTGGTGCAGACCCTAATGTCACTGTGTATGCACTTAAGCGGGTTGCCGATCTGATTATAGATATCGCCGGAGGAGAAATAGCTTCGCCGCTGGTGGATGAAAATCCGGGTGAACTTGAGGCCTGGACAGTGCATCTTACATACGATAAACTGGATAAACTCGCCGGAATCAAAATTGATCGCCCTGTCATTATCAAAATACTTAATGATCTGGGAATGGATGTAATTGCACAAACAGATGCCGGAATTGATGTGCTTGTGCCAACCTTTAAAGTTGATGTCAAACGCGATGTAGATCTTATTGAAGAAATACTCAGAATATATGGGTATAATTCCATTCCGCTGCCAGAAAAAATGCCCGTTTCTTTGTCTTATTCTTCAAAGCCAGAGCGAGATAAGATGATAAATTTGGTGTCAGACTTCCTGACAGCAAATGGTTTTGTCGAGGTTATGAATAACTCCTTAACCGCGGCCCACTACAGTAAGGTTTCTAAGTTTATTGATGAGCAGCGCTATGTAAGCATTCTCAACCCCCTTAGCCGTGAATTGAATGTTTTGAGGCAGGATTTACTTATTGGAGGATTGGAAAATATCGCTTATAACCTGAACCGTCAAACTCCGGATATGATGCTTTATGAATTGGGTAAGACGTATCGTTTTCGACCTGAATCAGAAAAGCGCGACGATGTGAGAAATCGTTATCAGGAAGAAATGCGGCTGGGTATTTTTATGACTGGAAAACCAACAAAAGAAAGCTGGAGGAAAACCCCGGATGCTGTTGATTTTTATGATATTAAGCATTGGGTTTATCTGGTGCTTAAGCGTTTTGGTGTTGAAGAACAGAATCTTGTTGTTGAGGCGGCTCATAAGGATTATTTTTCCGAAGGCCTTGCATATCGTAAAGGCAAAAAGATACTGGTAGAATGTGGGAGAATTTGTCGTAAGGTATTGCAATATTTTGATATTGATCAGGATGTTTATTATGCCGATGTCAACTGGGATTTGTTGTTTTTGATGATGCAGGAACAACAAATCAGCTATCAACCTCTGCCAAAATATCCTGAAGTGAAGCGCGACCTGGCCATGATACTCGAAAAGAGTGTCTCGTTTAATCAAATCAGAGCCCTGGCCTTTGAAAAGGAACGGAAGATTCTTAAAGAACTCCGTTTATTTGATGTTTATGAGGGCGATAATGTCCCGGAAGGGAAAAAATCCTATGCCATTAGTTTTATTTTACAGGACCAGACAAAGACATTGACGGATAAGCAAATCGAGAAAACCATGAAGAAATTGCAGCAAAGCTTTGAGCAAAAGCTTAATGCTGAAATTCGAGGATAGCATTATGGTGAGTCTGTTTCGATATCCAACACCAGAATCTCAACACGTCTGTTGGCTTCCATCTCTTCTTCGGTATCAGCGTAAGGGTAAATCATCTCCCTGTTGCTGAGGCCTTCTGTGATCATGCGGTCATTAGAAATGCCTCTTCTGACCAGATAGCGCTTTACTGCTTCGGCACGTCGTTGCGATAATCGCATTAAAAAGTCATCCGGGGTTCTGTCGTCCCATTGATACGGTTGATTTACATGTCCCCGGATTGCAATTTTTAATCCCGGATGCTCTTGCATGATGGATAATAAATGCCGCAGGGTTTTATATGATTCCCGTTTAAAGCTGGCTGAGCTGGAGTGAAAGTAAAGGTTTTTGAGCTCTAGAGTGTTGCCTTTTTCTATTCTTGTAAGTTCGATCTCCAGCCTGAGGATGCTGTCTTTTGATACTGCCTGTAAATGTCTTAGCTCGCTGAAATAGTGGTCTTTGCTGATTTCAACTTCGTATTTTTGCCCGGCCTTTAACGCTTTAATGAGCTGACTGATATCTTTTACTGCAACCACAGGCTCTTTTTCTTGCGGAGAAGTAATCACGATATCTGCGTTGGTCGTTTTTTTGTTTTCACTGTCCTTGATGCTCAGTATTAATTGAAAGTGATTTGTGTCTTTTTCATGCTCTTTCCGGATCTCTTTTTGCTCTTCCTGTTCTCTTTGAAAACGGATATTTAAACGATGTCCTTTTCCGTTTGGGTATACATTGTCCACAACAAGCAGAAAAGTGTCTTTTGCCGAAACTTCAACAGCTTTGCTGAAATCCGCTCCCGGACCCTGTGGAACATACTTGTCATTTGCTGTTTCTCTTATTCCGGTAATAGAATTAATGGCCGGATTGTTTCTAGAAATATTGCTTCGGATAGGCTGTAGTTGTCCATTTTTTATTGCCTTACAAATATCTTGTTGTGATTTTCGATAAAGCAAAAAGTCATAATCGTCTTCTTTCGCTAATGGAATAATGGTAAATTCCATTAGCCCGTCAGCAGGGGCAACAAGCTGATACCATGTAGTATGGTGTTCGCGCTCAAAGGTTAAGGGGTTGTCAGCATCTCCTGTTATCTCTATGGTGTGGCCTGGTCCAGGGGGTGGTGTTGTTGGCCCAAAAACACTGTCCTGTATTAATATGGCTCCTGTGCAATCACTGTTTTCTTTTGTTAATACTTCATATTCCTGTCCGCTGACATAGGGGACAAGCTTAATGATGAATACCAAAAGAAATAGTTTTTTGATCATGTTGTCTTGCTTTGAAGAATAACGTGCTTCTATCCCGATTGTTTTAGGGTTGGATCATAATGGTTTTGATCTCTTTAAATCCGTATTTTTCATTGTAAATGTGAAGGTAATAAAGCCCTGTACCCAGGCCGGTCAGGTTAAGTTGTATGTGGTCTTCACCCATTGTCTTTGTTTGTAATAGTTGCCCCTGATTGTTATATAAGGCCAACTGTGCCGCATGTTTGTATTTTTTGACAACCCTAATGTTATTGCGTGTAGGATTAGGCATAATTTCAAATAGCTGTGTATCATTATTTTCCAGGGTGCTCCCCAATGATTTATCATATCTGGCCAAAACGTAGAATCCTTTTCTTAAGGTGTCAACAATAATTTTGCCGGCATAAGGAGAACCATCTTGTGTGCATGAAATCGGCTCCCAGGGGTCAGCTTGCTTTTCCTTGTATAAGATGGATAAGGAATCAAAAAGGGACACAATCAGGTCTTCGTCCAGGTTGCCATATTTTTGATATGTAAAAGCGGCTTTGGCATGGAAGCTTGCAGGAAATGTTCCTTCTACCTGCCAGTAGCGATTATTGGAAAGATGATATAATGCCGGTTGAATATTGGTGCTGTCTTCTGGCCCAATCCAGTTATGGGTGATGCGGACCAAGACAGAGTCTTGAATATCCTGAACATCTACTGAGGCATAGGTGTGCTCATAGTCGTATGTGCTGTTGCTTCTGAGGGTTTTGTACTGGTCTGTTGTGGCATCTGAAAGCTGTTCGCCGGGGTCTATCATAATGGCTGCAGGCTTGTCAGGAAAATTAAAAAGAAAGGTAGTGTCTTGGCCTGAAAATTCGACCGTACGGTATTCTATGTTTTGATTGTCCATCAATATGCCTAATTGTAGCTTGTTGTCACTTGCATATTGGGAAGTGCCTACAAGTCGTTGCTTTAGATATACTTCAGTATTAAATTGCGCTAAACCACTGATGTAGCGAAAGGAATCAACGGAGAAATGTGAAAAACCAGGGCGGTATACCCAGGCATCAAAAAATGCATCCACATTAACTCCCGATGCTTGATTGATGAACTGATTCATCGTTTGTGTTGAAGCATGGTGAAAGGCAAAACTGTCAAGATAACTCCTTACTACAGGAAAGAATAAGCTGTCACCCAAATAATGGCGCAATGAGTGGACAACTGTGGCTCCTTTATCATAGACGGTGGCGCCGTAGGTATATTCTGACGGGATACCATAAAGCGCCCGGTACCCGTTATCTGTAATGTGTGCTGTTTGAACGACTTCGTGTAGCTTATCGCGCATATAATCTTTATACGCCGATGTACCATAAAGGCCTTCTTTATAGATGGCTTCACTAAAAACAGCCCAGCCCTCATTCATCCACATATCTTTTGCTGTTTTGCAGGTTACCAGATTTCCAAACCAGGCGTGTGATAATTCATGTGCCAGAAGCGATTCGCAGTTTAATGTACCATCGATGCAGTGCCTTGGATAAGCAATGGACGTAACATGCTCCATAGCGCCTTTTACTGTCCCTACATAGCCTACTCTGGGCCAACGGTAAGGCCCATAGGCTTGTTCGTAGGTGGATAAAATGGCATTGAGATGTAAAAAAGAACCCTGAGCATCTGCTGAATCTGAAGGAGATACATAGAGTGTGGTTGGAATGGTTCTTTCAATGCCCTGATAGGAGTCCTCAATTACACTGAAATCGGAAACGGCAACGGAAGCCAGATAGGTTGGAAGGGTTTGGTTGATGCTCCAATGCCATGTTTTGTTACCATTGCTGTGCTGTGTTAGGGAGTCCTGTATACCCGTGCATACGGCTTTGTGTGAGCCCTTTGTCCTGATATGAAATTCATAGGTGGCTCTGTCTGTGAAATTGTCAACACAGGGAAACCACACTCTTCCATAGTTGTGTGGCTCTGCCTGAAAGGCAATCCCCAGATTATAGGCCAGGCTGCTGTCTGATAGAAAATGAAATCCGCCCCAATTCGCCGCTTCCACAACCGGATGTCCACCATAATATATGTCAGCAGTTAAAGTGTCTGCAAGGTTTACTGTGCTGTCGACAGGAATTTTTATAAGCGTGTCATTGCTTGTAAATGTTTTGTGCTGGCCCTCCACTCGTACGGAATCTACTGTTAATTCGAGCAGGTCAAAATAGAAATTTTTCTGTTGTCCCGACTGTGCAGAAAAACGGATTCTTGCATGACCGTCCAATTCTTTTTTGGATAAATGTACCAGGTCTAATTCTATATTGTAGTGATGAACATCCATGCTGTCAGTAGGATAGCTTTGGCTTTGCAAGTCTGAAAACAGCAGGCTGATTAAACATAAAATGATTATGATTTTTTTCATAGTCTTTTTGATATTGAGGTGTCGAAAATATTAAAATTATTTCTATTTTAGCCTGTATTATTCATGCATTTCATTTTAGGCTAGATTCGCAAAATCCAGCCCATTAATATTTATTGATTTCGATACGATAGCAAAAGTAATTAAATGGCGCAATTGTATAAAGAGACAAAAGAAAAAACATAAAAATCAATGATTCATGCATAGGGTATACTATTTTATACTGCTAAGTTTGGTTTTAAGTACAGCCATAAAGGCACAAACAGCAGAGGATTACTGGACGCTGGAGCGATGTCTGAATCATGCGCGCGAGCATAATTTGACGATACAGCTTCAGCAGCTCAATGTTAGCCGGGATGAAGCCATGCTTCGTCAACAAAAGGCAGGTATGTTACCCAGCCTTAATGCTTATGCACAGCATGATTATAACTGGGGGCGGACTGTAGATCGTTTTACCAATGATTTTGCCAATGCCCGTATCTTGTCTCAAAACTTTTATTTGAGTTCAGGAGTGACAGTATTTAATGGGTTTAGGTTGCTTAATGAGCTCAAAGAGCGGCAGTTGCAATTGCAGGCTAGCGAGATGGATGTGCAAAAGACAGTAGATGATATTCAATTAGCTGTTGTCACTGCCTATTTGCAAGTTATCTTTAACAAGGAGCTGGTTGAAGTCAACAGAAGTCAGGTTGCGATTACAGAGCTTCAAAAAGAACAAACAAGCAGGCAGGTGGAAGCGGGTGCTTTGGCTCAGGGTGCTTTGCTAAATATACAATCGCAACTGGCCAGAGAAGAGCTTAATCTGGTTAATGCAGAAAATCAGTTGGATATGGCGTTGCTTGAGTTAAAGCAAATTCTGGAATTACCGGATAACAAGCCTTTTGATATTCATATTCCTGAGATTGCATTGCCGGAGAATGTGGAATTAAAACGATCACCGCAACAAATTTATGAATATGCTGTGGACCACCGTCCTGAGATCGAAGGTGCGCAACTTCGTGTTCAAAGCCGGCAGAAAGCGCTGCAGGCTGCCCGTGGATCGGCTTATCCCAGCCTTCAGCTGCAGGCATCCTACGGCACCGGATACTCAGGCGCTTCTGTAGAGTTATCAGATTATGCTGTTCATGGTTATTATCCTAATGGTAACATTACTCAAAGTGGTGATACTGTCCTGGCGCCAGATATTCAATATAAAGATCGTATAATCCCCTTTGCTGATCAGATCCAAAACAATAACAACTATTCGTTAGGGCTTAGCCTGACAATTCCTGTTTTTAATGGACTGCAGCGTCGCACTGCAATGCAGACCTCACGTATTGCACTGGAACAATCCAAAATTGAGCTAAGGCAGCAGAAGAATGCTGTGCGCAAAACAATTGAACAGGCCTGGATAGATGCTGAAGCTGCGCTAAAGCGCTTTTATGCTGCTCAAAAAGCTCAGGATGCATCTTCTCTCTCCTTTCAGTATGCGCAACAAAAATTTGATGTCGGAATGATGAATGCTACAGAATTTAATGAGGCAAAGAATAATCTGACACAAGCTGAATCCGACTTGTTACAAGCTAAATATGAATATCTTTTTCGATCCAAAGTTTTGGACTTTTATCTCGATCAACCATTGACTATAGAGGAATAATTATGAACCAAGCCACGATCCGCTTAAGGCGGAAAACATAAAAGATGATTAAATGTGAGGAAGCGAATTGCCAGAAGGCTCTGTCATTGTGCGGTGGGATTTCCGCCTTAGGCGGAGATTTAGGATTGCGAGTTGGCGAGTTGGCGATAATGCGATAGGGCGAACGAAGCGACTTAAGCGACTTAAG
>JBNJHE010000032.1:0-23851 GCA_051748205.1 Bacteroidota bacterium
GAACATTGAACATTGAACATTGAACATTGAACATTGAACATTGAACATTGAACATTGAACATTAAATTTAGACAGATGAAACTTGAAGCCAGAAATTTAATCAAGCGATATAAGAAACGAAATGTTGTTAATGATGTTACTGTGTCGGTTAATCAGGGCGAGATTGTTGGTCTGCTGGGTCCAAATGGGGCAGGGAAGACCACTACTTTTTATATGATGGTAGGCCTGATCAAAGCCAACCAGGGTAAGATTTTTCTGGATAATTCTGATATTACAGAACTGCCGATGTATAAAAGAGCAAAACTGGGCATTGGTTATTTGGCGCAGGAGGCATCGGTTTTTCGCAAAATGAGTGTGGAGGATAATTTGCGGTCGGTGCTTGAGTTTACTTCGCTTTCTAAAGCTGAACAAAAAGCAAAAGTAGAGCAATTGATTGCAGAATTTGGTCTTGAGCATGTACGTCACAGCAATGGGGCCACTTTATCCGGTGGAGAAAGACGCCGAACCGAAATTGCCCGTAGCCTGGCCGTGGACCCTAAGTTTATTTTGCTGGATGAACCTTTTGCCGGTGTTGACCCTATTGCGGTAGAAGATATTCAAAACATTATTTCGCAACTGGCTGAAAAAAATATTGGCATCCTTATTACCGATCATAATGTACATGAAACACTATCGATTACTGACAGGGCATATCTTTTGAACAAGGGGGATATTCTAAAATCTGGTACGGCAGATGAATTAGTTCAGGATGAAGAAGTACGTAAGGTATATTTGGGTAAGAACTTCGAGCTAAGATCAAAAAAATCCTAATGTTGCATTGTTTTTTTTGAAAAGACAAGCGAATATATGATATATCCCGGAATTAAAAAGGGCAGAGCGTAAAGTTTAAACCAAATCATTGCCCCTGTTAGCAAGGCAACTAAAAGATAGCGATGTTGGTTTTCCTTCCATTTGGTGCCTGAAAATTTCAGATTCAACATGGGTAGCTTGCTTATCATTAGTATGCTGTATAAGACAATAGCTGCGGTAATTGTAAGAGAGCTGGTAAAAAATTGGGTAAATGCGGTGTGAGCAGCCGAAGATGAGATTAGCGATTTAACCATAAAGCCTGCCGAAAGAATGCCAAAGGCAGCTGCCGGAATGGGCAAGCCCTGAAAGTAATTTTTGTTCTGGTCTTCAAGATTAAAAATCGCCAGGCGAAGAGCCCCAAATCCAGGTATAATTATAGCTATAAATGGTAGTATTAAAACCGAATCGGTGTTCTGAGGCGACAGAAGTAAATTTAAAATATAGAACATCGAAGCAGCGGGATATACGCCAAAAGAAACCAAATCGGATAAGGAATCCAGTTGTTTTCCCAGTTCGGTAGTTGCATTTAACATCCTTGCCAGCAACCCATCAGCAAAATCAGATATCAGGCTTAGCCCGAAAAACAGCAATGAGAAGGCAAACTGGCCCTGAAAAACCAGGATGGTGGCTGTCATCCCACTAAGTAAGTTTAACAGTGTAACAGCATTAGGTATTGTACTTATCCAGCTTGCCGATGTCTTTACTGAAGGATTGTTGTTGGTCTTGCGGTTTTTTGTTGTCATCCTCTGTGGCTTTTTGATTTAATTCTTTCACTAATTGGTCAATGCCCTGGTCATCATATCCCTTTGTTTTGGCTACTTCTTCGAGTGTACCCCAGATTGGTTCGCCACAAACTATACAGACAATCCCTTTCTCTCTTAAAAAAGCGACTGAAAAAGGGTAATTATCTGTGAGCTCTTCAATACTTATATCACGCTTTATTGGCATAAGATTATCCTTCTTTTAGTGTTTTGTGTGCTTGTCTTTTCTGCAAAATTAGCAAACTATCAACAGAATTGAAAATCAATTGTGATTAAGCCTGTTTTTGATAATCAGTGTTTTTATAGTTGAACATTTTTTTTGTGTTGCTGTTCAGTTGTGAAATAATACCTTTGCAGACTGATAAGAGATATGAGAGCCGAACAATTTCATAAAATGCAGATGCTGGAAAAAGTTCAGCATGTATTGACAAATGGAGTCGATGTGATGAGTCGTATTTATATGTATTATCACATTAAGCTTTACGTTGTTGATGGTTTTTTTGTGGAAATTTGGTATCGTCAGATGGCTTCTCGTATTGACTATGTCGAAATTGTTGGTGTTGATGATGTGTTTTTAAATTACAAAGAGAAGATTGACATTAGTGACCTTTATCAGAAAAATTAATCTAGGCAAAGGATTATCATGACCTTACCAAAGCAATTGGAGATAGCTGACTTTAGCTACGACTTACCGCTTGAGCGTATAGCATCGCATCCGCTTAAGCAGCGGGATATGTCAAAACTGCTTGTCAGTCAGCCAGAAAAAGAGATTTCTGGAGATTTATTTAAGAATATCGCAACCTATCTTCCGTCCAATAGCTTGATGGTTTTTAATAATACCCGGGTGGTGCAGGCCCGTCTTAAATTCAAAAAACCCACAGGAGCGACAATAGAAATATTTTGCCTGGAGCCGGTTGAGCCTGTTAATCAGATAGAACAGGCTTTTTCGCAGCCTGCGCCTGTCATTTGGAAATGTTTTGTTGGGAATGCCAAAAAGTGGAAAAATGGATGTTTAAACATTGAATTACCTCATGGGTTGTTGACTGCTGAAAAAGTTAAGCAGGAAGGCGCTATTTGGTATGTTAAATTTTCCTGGCATCCAGCTGCCTTAACCTGGGCAGAAGTGTTGGAAGTGGTTGGGCGAGTTCCTCTGCCTCCTTACATTAAACGCGATGAAGAACCCGATGATAAGCTAAGATACCAAACGGTGTTTGCCCGTAAAGATGGGTCTGTGGCTGCACCCACGGCCGGCCTTCATTTTACAGATCGTGTCTTTGATGCTTTGAATGAAAAATTCATAAGAAAAGCCTTTACTACGCTCCATGTTGGCGCCGGAACCTTCAAGCCGGTAAAATCTTCTCTGGTTCACCTTCATGAAATGCATCAGGAACAAATTGCTGTCGATTATCAATTGTTGGAAAACCTTGCCCAATATACCGGGTCAAACATTACAGCGGTGGGGACAACCACAGTGCGCACTCTTGAAAGTATTTACTGGTACGCCAATGCCTTAGTTTATAACTCCCAGGCACCGTTTTTTATACAGCAATGGCAGCCTTATCAACAAAAAGCGAAGCTGACACGTCAACAGGCGCTCGAGTTGCTGATGGATAAAATGAAAAAAGAAAATGAAGAAGTGCTTCAGGGAGTGACTCAGATGATGATTGCTCCCGGATATCAGTATCGGATGCTTAATGCAATGGTCACAAATTTTCATCAGCCTCAAAGCACTTTGTTGTTGCTGGTAGCTGCTTTTGTCGGCAATCGCTGGAAAGAAGCATATCAATACGCCTTAAGTCACGATTTTCGATTTCTTAGTTATGGCGATGCCTGTTTGTTTTTTCCTGACACTAAAGGCTTGGGTAGCTGATCAATGCGCTTTTGGGCAGCTTATAATACCACCCGGTCGCCTTCGATTAGTTATGGATAATATTCCTGCCTTCGTTATAGTTTTTTTCTGTAATGTTTTTTTTGATTCAGAAATAACTATTTTAGTAGATTGTTTGACAAAATTGTGACTTACGCGGAGGAGCTGTAACTTTTTTCGCTCTCTTTCGTCTTCTTTTTAGTTTTTAAACACGAACAAGTGCAATTATTTGTCTGATGAACCGTGCCATGATCCGCATAAGGCGGAACATACACTTATCAGATAATATAAAATGAGTGTGGAGGGAATATGTTTTATCATAGCGAGCGTATCGTTGACGGGTTAAACATTTGACCTTTTTTATTAAATTATAAGCAGATGAACCAACCAAGAAAATTTTTCCGGAGTACCACAGACCGTTATATTGGAGGAGTATGCGGCGGTCTGGCTGATTATTTTAATGTCGACCCCTCATTAGTCAGGGTAGCTTTTGTTGCTGCCTTCTTTGTTGGCCTTGGAGGGTTTTTTATTTATATTATTTTATGGATCGTGACTCCTGAAAGATAAAGTATTGTAAATTTAGACCAATGTATTAAGGATGAATTAAAAAATTGTAAGATTATGAATACAACAAAACGATTATACAGAAGTACCCAAGATCGATATATTGCTGGTGTCTGTGGTGGATTGAGCCAATATTTGAACACGGATGTCGTTATCATAAGGATATTGTTTTTTGTTGCCCTCATCCTTGGTGGAGGAGGCTTGCTTGCTTATATTGTATTGTGGATTGTTATTCCCGAAGAACCTTTAAATCAGCATAATATGGAGTCAAATCAGTATGCAGCTAATCCGGATGATGATCAGAGTCAAAGCTCGGATTTTTCTGATCGTAATGCAGAACCAAATGATGAGGATGAAATGAAGCAATCAATGCGGGAAACAAAGCATATGCGACGACGCCAACGGGACAATCTTACTGGAGGAATCATATTGATTTCTATTGGTATACTCTTTTTGATTGATAATTTGGTGCCTGGTATCAACTTTAGTGACCTTTGGCCCATCTTTTTAATTATTGCCGGTGTGATTATTTTGGTAAATAATGTTAAGCATTCTAAAAACGAATAGCCATGAATTTTAATAAAATGCTTTGGGGCATAGTCTTAATACTAATCGGACTCTTGCTGATATTGGAAAACTTAAATTTCATTAACTTTTATTGGATGGACTTATTTTCCCTGTGGCCTACATTATTGATATTTTGGGGGATTACATTGTTGCCCATTCGAAGTTTTTGGAAAGCTATTTTAACTTCTATGGTGTTGGTTGTGGCTGTGTTATTTACTTTGCGCGATAATCAAGACCATAAAATCCTGCATCCTGAAAACCATTCTTTTTTCTTTTTCCACCGGGACAATGATAAAGACAATCAGTATAAGGAGAACAAAAGAATGAATCAGGATATTGGCTATCAACAAGAGCAATTTCCTTATCTGGATACTACCATAAAAAAAGCCTCGCTGGATTTTGATGGTGCTGCCGGAAAGTTTGCTATCAGAGAAATAACAAATGATTACCTTTTCGACCTGAAAAAACGAGGGAATCTTGGACAGTATGAAATTAATAGTGAACTGGAAGACTCTTCTTATCGCATTGATATAGAGCTAAACAATCAAACCATCCGAAGGCGTAATGATTTTAATGAGGCAACGATAAAGCTTAACCCCGAGGTTTTATGGAGTATGTCGATGAACCTGGGTGCTGCGGATGTCTTAATGGACTTAACCCAATTTAAGGTTGCGCATATTGATATTGAGGGAGGTGCTTCTCAGGTAGATATTAAATTGGGAGAGAGATATCATCAAACATATGTTGAGCTGGAAAGCGGTGCATCTAGTTTTGTATTGAATATACCCGAAAGTAGTGGCTGTAGAGTTATCTTCGATACTTTTTTAGCCAGAAAGAGTATGGAGGGGTTTGAGCAAGTATCAAAAAAAGAATATGTTACTCCAGACTATCAGGAGCAAGATCAGCAAATTGATGTGGTTGTAAAAGCGGCAGTATCCAAATTTGAAGTTAAAAAATATTAACTGTTCCTGTTTTCCTGAATTAAATCCTCCATGGATTTACAGCTCTTATGTAAAAATGAACTTACGATTTTGCAAAACGCTTCAGGGGTATCAGCGTGCACCCAATGCGATGCATCTTGTATGATTTCTACTTCAGCTTTAGGGAAAATTTCTTTAATAGCCTTCACATCATGCGGTTCGATATAGTCGGATTTGCCTCCTCCAATAAATAAGGCCGGACGATTAAACCGGTCGTTTCGATTAACTCCTTCCACAACAGTGTCAAGGTTGGCTTTTAAAACCGGAAGGTTCAGCTTCCAACCCAGTTGATTTTGCGAAAACCGCTTCAGATTTTTCATGATGAACAACCGCAATGGTTTCTGAGGAATATACTGCTTTAGCTGCTCTTCTATTTCCTGACGGCTTGTTAATGTATCAAAATCTACTGACTCCATGGCCTCAATCAGATGATAGTGGATTGCCCTGGCCTTGTACTCACGAACACCCATGTCAACAATCACCAGGCGATCAACTTTTTCCGGGTAGTCCAGGGCAAAATTCATGGCTACCTTGCCTCCCATAGAATGGCCCAGCAAAACAATATTTTCGAGCTCATGCTCTTCCATGAAATCCAGTAAATCATCAGCCAGAGCATAATAGTTGAAGGTGCGGTCGTGAGGAGACATCCCGTGATTACGCTGATCTGGAATAAAAACATGGTAGTTGGCAGCTAAGCGTTTTCCAATGGTGACCCAGTTATCGGATAAGCCAAAAAGCCCGTGCAGGATAATCAATGGCTGGCCTTGCCCAAAATGATGATAGTGTAATTTCATGTCTTGAGTGTTTAGGATCGTTTAACAGGGGCGAGAATAAAAAGTTCAACGCCTGTACCAGTCTAATTAGCATTGTCATTACACTAGTCCGTGTTTTCCAGTTGTTTCAGGTACAACTGAATTGTATGCTCCAATCCCATATACAAAGCATCAGAGATAAGTGCATGTCCAATAGATACTTCAAGCAATCCGGGAGTATGTTCAGCAAAATATCTAAGATTGTCCAGATTCAGATCATGGCCGGCATTTAAACCAAGATTCATTTCCTGTGCTTTTTTTGCTGCACGTATAAAGGGAATGATCGCTTTTTCTTGATCTTCTGCATATTCCCGTGCATAGGGCTCGGTATACAATTCAATGCGATCGGTACCTGTTTCACTAGCATGTTCTATCAAGTCCAGCCTGGTATCCATAAAAAGGCTTGTTCTTATGTTCTGATCCTTAAGCTCGGCAATAATATCCTGAAGAAACGTTTTGTATGATATCGTATCCCAGCCCGAATCGGAAGTCAGTGCATCCGGCGGGTCAGGCACCAATGTAACCTGATGGGGATTGACTTCTTTGACTAAATCCAGGAACCGGCGCGATGGATAGCCCTCTATGTTGAATTCTGTTCTTAAGCGTGGTTTTAGCTCAAGCACATCTTTATACCGGATATGCCGTTCATCCGGACGGGGATGTACAGTAATCCCTGAGGCTCCATAACGCTCACAGGATAAAGCTGCCTCCAGCAGGTTCGGATTGTCGCCACCCCGCGCATTTCGTATTGTGGCAATTTTGTTTATATTTACACTTAATTTTGTCATGACGTTTTCTGCTGTTTGTTCCTTGCAAAGGTATAAAATCTGGCGACTTATAATCAACGGCTCACAGCGAATTATCTGGAAAAATGACAAACTGAAAACGTGCTTTTTTGTTAGACTATATAAAAGGAGGATCTATGATTGCTAAACAATTAATATCCAATGCTATTGTGCCTCTGCGGACTTCTGATACCGGAATTACGGCACTGAACATGATGGATGAATTTAAAGTTAGGCATTTACCTATAGTGAATAATGAAAATTTTCTGGGGTTGATCTCTGAAGATGATATTTTGAATTTTAATGATCCTGAAAAACCGCTTGGCGAGCATGAACTATCTTTAAATAAACCTTTTCTGACAGATGATCAGCATGTCTATGATGTGATCAAATTAATTTATGAATTAAAATTGACCCTGGTTCCGGTGCTGGATAAAAACAACATTTATCTGGGTTGTGTGGTGATGTCTGAATTACTTGCCCGCTTTGCTGAAATTGCCGCAGTTCAACAGCCCGGGGCTTTAGTTGTGCTGGAATTAAACGAACGCGATTATTTGCTCTCAGAAATAGTGCAGATTGTCGAAAGTAACGACACCAAAATTTTGAGCTTGTATACGACTTCTTTGCCCGATTCTACGAAATTGGAACTGACGCTGAAGCTTAACAAAATGGATATTTCTTCTGTGATGGCTACTTTTGACCGTTATGGCTATCATATTAAAGCTGCTTTTTCTGAAGAGCAATACTGGGATGATTTGATGGACCGTTACAACTCTTTAATGAATTACTTAAACATATAAGTATGAGGGGTTGGGCATGTTTGGGATTTATCTTTTGGCTTATTCTGGAGCCTTGCGGGCCCCTGTTGGCGCAACAGCCAGATTCAGTTGTTGTTAGCTATGTTAATATTCTGGGGAATGAAAAAACCAAACACGATGTTTTAATCCGTGAATTGCCTGTTGACAAAGGGCAGAAAATCCATTTGGATGATCTCCCTGCACTTAAATCGGAGATGCAGAGAAACCTTATGAACACCGGGCTATTTAATTTTGTCCATGTATTTGATTCTATAACAGAGAACAGATTGGGGTTTTGGATTCACCTGGAAGAACGTTGGTATTTATGGCCTAATTTTTATGTGGATTATGCTGACCGGAATATTAATAATTGGTGGGAAAAAAAAGATTGGCACCGGGTGAACTATAAATTTGGGCTGGTTCAAAATAATTTCAGAGGCAGACGCGAGGAGATAGGTGTGCAGGCTCAGCTAGGGTATGAACATGAATTTGCTTTTTTGTATGACATCCCATTTCTTAATCAGAAAAAAACGATAGGGATGAAACTTATGGCTGATTATCAGGCTCTTCGTCATGTTGCTTATGGAAGTATTGATCATCGCCTGCTGTTTGTTTCTGATCCCTCCCGGTATCTATACCAGAAGTCTCAAATCTCGCTTAGTATGTTATATCGCCCGGATATCCATACTATACACCAGTTGACAGGAGCAGTTTATCAATATTCCAATGATGATACATTACTGGCATTAAACAAAGATTTTGCCGCTCAAAATCAGGATGTTTTTCCCTATTTTTCCTACATCTTCAAGCTGGATTACCGCGATTATAAGCATTATCCCTTAAATGGTTATTATGTTGACTTTGCTGCAAGAAAATTTGGTTTGCCCGGATTATCAGTCGATTACTTTTTGCTAAAGACCTACCTGCGGAAATACTTTCAACTTTTTCCGCAACAATGGTATTTTGCTAGCGGCCTGGTGGCTCAAACACACCTGGGTAAGGATCTCCCTTACCATTTGATTGCCAACAGAGGGTTGGGCTACGAACGTGATTTTGTTCGAGGCCTGGAATATTATGTGTTTGACCAGACCGATTGGGTCTATCTTAAAACCAGCTTGAAACGCAAAATACTTCCTCAGCAAATTGTGCAAATTGGTTTTTTGAAAAATCAATTGTTTGGCGAAAAATTTAGCAAAATACCATTGGAAATTTTTGGCACTGCTTTTTATGATGCTGGTTATGTAGGGGGCAATTATCAGCAACGAGAAA
Source organism: Bacteroidota bacterium (assembly GCA_051748205.1). Taxonomy (GTDB): domain Bacteria; phylum Bacteroidota; class Bacteroidia; order Bacteroidales; family PWNQ01; genus PWNQ01. Next base: position 9,252 of record JBNJHE010000032.1, read on the forward strand.
CCAACCCTATGGTTGATTTATGGATACAGGGAGCAGGATTTGGCCTGGAGTTTGTCACCTACTACGATAAAGTTCTGCGCACCGAGGTTTCATGGAACCAGCGGGGAGAAATCGGATTCTTTCTGCATATGATTGCGCCTATCTGATATTCGTCTCTTTCTGAAATCTATACAGCGCCAGGGGAAATAATTGTATGTACGTAAAAAGAGCGCTGAACAAAGTTTTTTCTTTTTTATCTTTGTCAATTGAAACATTTTTCTGTTTATTGCACTATAAACGAATAAACCATCCTCCTGATGAACATTGTAATTTATGGCAAGCAATTCGACCTGACTTATCAAACGATTTTTCAGGAGTTTATTCAGAAGCTTATCCAGAGTAAGGTTCAGGTGTCATTTTTTAAGCCTTTTTATGAGGAGCTTAGACAAAAAGGGGTGTTTGTTCGTACATTTCCTGTGTTTTCTACACATATGGAAATCCGCGATCATGCAAATGTTCTTATTTCGATAGGTGGAGATGGTACGTTACTTAATTCAATCACACTGGTTAGAGATGCGGATATCCCGATTTTAGGCTTGAATTTTGGGCGTTTGGGTTTTCTTTCCAGTATCTCCCGTGAGAATATTATTGCTGCTACAGAAGATTTGTTAACGCAAAGATACGATATCGAGGAGCGGACCTTAATACGGGCATCCACCAAAAGCAATGTTTTTGGCGATTTAAATTTTGCCCTGAATGACCTGACAATCCATAAACATTCCTCGCATACCCTTATAGTAGTTGATGTTTATGTCAATAATCAATTGCTGAATTCCTACTGGGCTGATGGGTTAATTGTATCGACACCTACTGGCTCTACAGGCTATTCGTTGAGTTGCAACGGGCCTATTATAACACCGGATGCAGAAAATTTTGTGATAACTCCGATAGCAACACACAATCTTACCGTTCGTCCGATCGTTTTACCAGATAGCAGTATTATTACGGTTAAATTAAGAGGACGTGAAGCGAGCTATACTGCTGCCCTGGATTCCCGGGTGGCTGAGGTTTCAGTGGATGAAGTCTTTACAGTTCAGAAAGAGGCCTTTACAATTAAATTGATAAAAATGCAGGAGGAAAATTTTTTTAATACATTACGCAGTAAATTAAATTGGGGCCTGGATAACCGAAATTAACCATTAGAAATATAGTAGAAGTTCTTTTTTTTGGATATATTTGCGCACTAAAGATTTATCATAATGAAAAAACTAGTCACTTTACTCGTGTTGATCCTGGTTACTACTGTGATGTATGGCCAGCGATTGGATCGGCGCCATGAGATTGGTGCATTTGGTGGTGTTTCCTATTACAATGGAGACCTCAATGAAAACACCTTCATTGGAGAAATGAGCCCTGCCTTTGGTATTGTTTATCGCTATCTGATTAATGACCGATGGGCGTTGCGTATACATGGGTTACGAGGTACGGTTAGCGCTGATGATGCCAATAATAAAAAAGAATGGCAGAGCCGGAACCTGATGTTTAAGTCCTCGATTACAGAGTTTTCTGCTATTATGGAGTTGAACTTTCTTCCATATGTGCCAGGCAGTAAGGATCATCGATTTACTCCTTATTTATTTGGTGGAATTGGGATTTTTTCGTTTAATCCCATGGCAAAATACGAAGGGCCCTGGACACGCATAACCAGCGGGGAGCCTTATGATGGCTGGTATGAATTGCAGCCATTGGGTACTGAGGGGCAGGGGTCTACAGAATATGATGACCGCAAGCCTTATGCCTTAACACAGGTTAGTCTACCGTTTGGTTTGGGCATTAAATGGAATGTTAGCCCTTCTTTTAGCCTTGGGCTCGAATGGGGTTACCGTAAAACCTTTACCGATTATATTGACGATGTTAGCACAACATACGTAGAACCTTCAATGCTGAAATCAGAAAATACCGAGATTTCGATGATACTGGCGAATCGATCGTTTGAAATCGAAGGGGTAGAAGAGTATGGCAATCAATATCCTGAAGCAGCAGCTGCCGCTATGGTAGGTGAACAAAGGGGAAATTCCGAAACGAACGACTGGTACTCCTTTCTTGGAATTACACTCTCGTTTAATATTAAGGGACCCAATACCGAACCGTGCCCGGCATATAGAGATTACAATAAGTATAAAGATTATTATCTGTTTTAGGCAATAGACAAGCAGATAAACCGTTTCCAAGATCAATAATGTCAAAGTGGAAAGATAAAATAGACCCGGAACGCGTTCCCAGGCACATTGCTATTATCATGGATGGCAATGGCAGATGGGCGCGTAAACACAATCGCCCCCGTGTATTTGGGCATCAAAATGGGGTGAATGCAGTGCGGGAATCCGCAGAATCTGCCGCCGAACTCGGCGTAGATTACCTTACATTATATGCTTTTTCGACCGAAAACTGGAGGCGGCCCAAACAGGAAGTCAATGCCCTGATGGAATTGCTGGTGAAAACAATTAATTCTGAAACGGATACACTTCTTAAAAATGAAATTAAGTTGAATGCCATTGGAGATATCAAAGATATGCCTGAGGATTGTTATCAGGAATTGATGCTTGCCATGGAGCGTACCAAAAATAATACCCGGATGACACTCAACCTCGCTTTAAATTATAGCGGAAAGTGGGATATCCTTGAGGCTGGCAGGAAAATAGCCGAAAAGGTTCAAAATGGTGCTGTCAAACCCGCTGATGTGGACGAAAAGCTTTTTGCTCAACATTTGTCTACTGCCGGTATTCCTGATGTGGAACTGTTGCTGCGAACAAGCGGCGAACAGCGAATCTCCAATTTCCTGCTTTGGCAGGTGGCTTATGCAGAACTCTTTTTTACAAAAAAATTATGGCCCGACTTTTCCAGAGAAGACCTCTATGAGGCAATCGTAAGTTTTCAATGTCGGGAAAGAAGGTTTGGAAAAACAAGTGAACAATTAACAGAATCCAGGAAATGCGAATAGCAAAAAGAATTTTTCTTATTGCAGTTGTGTTGGTCAGCCCCTTCTTATCTACTGCTCAGATTACACTAGGAGACAATATACCGGATATTGATTATGCCTCACCACGTTCATATAAGGTGGGCGGAATTACAGTGCATGGTGTCCAACATCTGGACAATAATGTTCTGATCCTGCTTGGCGGGATATCGGTAGGAGATAAAATTGAAGTCCCCGGCGAAAAAGTTACTAAAGCCCTGCAAAACCTCTGGGATCAAGGGCTTTTCGAAGAAGTGGATATACAGGTGGCCAAAGTGCAGGGATCTACTATCTTTCTCGAATACCACCTCAAAGAACGGCCCCGCCTTTCACGCTTTTCAATTAAAGGAACGAAGCGATCTGAAGCAGACGATATCAGAGAGAAAATGAAACTGGTGCGTGGTGATGTTGTTACTGATCACACGCTTAACAGAACACGCGATATCATTGAAAATTACTTTATCGATAAAGGATTTTTGCAGGTGAAAACAACGTTTAATCAAAAACCGGATACAATCAGTACAAATAGCGTTGTCCTTGATATTCAAATTGATAAAGGTGAAAAGGTTAAAATTCATGAAATAAACTTTATCGGAAACCATAAAATTGCTGATAATGAGCTGAGGCGGGCGATGAAAGAGTCCAAAGAAAAGAACTTTTTCCGCTTCTGGAAAGCTTCTAAATTTATCGAAGATTTATATGAAGAGGATAAAGATAAAATCCTTTCAAAATATAATGAGTTGGGATACAGGGATGCAAAAATTTTATGGGACTCCATATATACCTATGATGACAATACAATCAATATTGATATCAGCATTAAAGAAGGAGATAAATATTACTTCCGGGATATTAGCTGGGAAGGGAATACTGTTTATGATGATAAACAGCTAAGTCAGATTTTAGGCGTAAAAAAAGGCGACGTTTACAATCAGGCGCGCCTGGATGCCAATTTGTATATGAACATGGAAGGCCCAGATGTTAGCTCACTCTATTTGGATGATGGCTATCTTTTTTTCAATGTAGATCCGGTAGAAGTTCAGGTAGATAATGATTCTATCGATCTGGAAATACGGATTTATGAAGGGCAGCAGGCTATAGTAAGAAATGTTTCCGTTACCGGAAATTCGCGCACGAAAGATTATGTGATTTTGCGGGAAGTGCGTACAAAGCCCGGAGATCTCTTTAACCGTTCAGATATTATTCGTACGCAACGCGAGTTAAATCAACTGGAATACTTCGATCCTGAAAAACTGGATGTACGTCCACAACCAAATCCTGAAGACGGAACAGTAGATATAGAGTATATTGTTGAGGAGACCTCAACGGACAAATTTGAGCTTTCAGGTGGCTGGGGCCTTGGTCGTATTGTTGGTACTGTTGGTGTAAGCTTTAATAATTTTTCTTTGGGCAATATTTTTGACAAAGAAGCCTGGGACCCGATACCACACGGTGATGGCCAGCGCTTAAGCTTACGAGGACAAAGCAACGGTCTTTACTATCAGGCATATAATATGTCGTTTACTGAACCATGGCTGGGGGGCAAAAAGCCTAATGCCTTTAGTGTTTCTATCTACCATTCTGTTCAATCAAACGGACTGGCCCCCGGAGAAGAAGGAAGGCAATCTATCCGTATCAACGGAGCTTCCGTATCGCTTGGCAGGCGCCTGAGGTGGCCGGATGACTTTTTTACGCTCTATCAGAGCATAACCTATCAAAACTACAAACTGGATAATTATTATTCAACGTTTTCTTTTAGCTCAGGAAACTCTAATAATTTGAGCTATACTATTGATTTTGCCCGAAATTCTATTGACCAGCCCATTTTTCCACGTAAGGGTTCCGAATTGTCCTTGTCGCTTCAACTAACTCCACCGTATTCTTTGATCAACGGTAAAGATTACTCCAATGCCTCGCCTGCTGAGAAATACAAATGGGTTGAATATCATAAATGGAAATTTAAATCCTCCTGGTATTCCAGTTTGGCAGGAAATTTGGTTGCTAGTTTAAGAACCAAGTTTGGGTTTTTAGGTCTTTACAATAGGGACATGGGCCTGGCACCCTTTGAACGTTTTTATCTGGGTGGGGATGGCCTTTCAGGGTATGCACTCGATGGTCGTGAGCTAATAGGTATGCGCGGATATGCAAATCAAACACTGACACCAACAGGAGACAATGGGAATTATGTCGGAGGAACAATCTTTAATAAGTATACCTTTGAATTACGCTATCCCTTATCGCTAAACCCACAGGCAACCATCTATATGCTGGGCTTTGTGGAGGCTGGCGATACCTGGCTTAAGTTTAAAGAGTTTGACCCTTTTAACGTGAAGCGTTCAGCTGGTTTTGGTGTTCGTATCCGTTTGCCTATGTTTGGACTGCTTGGTCTTGATTGGGGATATGGCTTTGACCAAATACCGAATAATACCGGTGCCAATGGTGGACAATTCCATTTCTCTATCAATAATTCAATTGAATAATCAAATAAACAGGAGGATGATTATGAAAAAAATTACCACAACCGCTGTATTGCTTATCTTTAGCACTTTTTTGTTTGCTCAGAAATTTGCTATTGTTGATACTGACTATATCCTGGATAATATTCCGGAATATCAGGTGGCTCAGGATAAACTTGATGAATTGTCCGTGCAATGGCAAGAAGAAATTGAAAAGAAATTTGCCGAAATCGATAAGCTCTATAAAGAATATCAAAGTGAAGCTGTCTTGCTCCCTGATGATATGAAAAAGAAACGCGAAGACGAAATTATTAAAAAAGAGAAAGAAGCTAAAGATCTGCAGAAGAAACGCTTTGGACAAGATGGCGACTTGTTTAAGAAGCGGCAGGAACTGATTGAGCCAATCCAGGATCGTGTTTATGACGCTGTTCAGGATATTGCTGAAGATGATAACTATGCCACGGTCTTTGATAAATCAGGATCCCTGACTATGCTTTATACCAACGATCGCTATGATATTAGTGACCAGGTGCTGCGAAAAATGGGCTACCGGCCGGGCGGATTAAAAGCCAACGAAGATTAATATTTTTTAAGAACCTTTGGTTTGCTTAATTGTGTTAATTTCATAATTTTGCCGTCCCTTTTATGAAAATCATAGAAGCAACTGTCAAAAAAATAATAATAAAAACAATCCTTATGAAATTATTGTCCAGAGCTCTTGTTATTGCTGTAGTTAGTATGATGTTGCTAAGCAGTCAAACTCAAGCGCAAAATGTAAAAATAGGCCATATAAATACCAGCGATCTGCTCCAGATTATCCCTGGTCGTGATACCGCTCAGGCTGCATTACAGAGCTATGCGCAGTCCTTGCAAAGCGATCTTCAAACCTATCAGCAGGAGTTTGAAACAAAGTATACAAAATATATGGAGACTCAGGAAGAAATGCCTAAGCTGATGCGGCAAACCCGTGAAGAAGAGTTGATGGAAATGCAGGAAAGAATTCAGAAATATCAGGAAAGCGCTCAGCAAGATCTGCAAAATAAAGAAAAAGAGCTGCTACAACCTATTCTGGAAAGAGCGCAAAATGCGATTGATGAGGTCTCTGAAGAGCATGGCTATACATACATCCTTGATACATCAACAGGAGCTGTGGTTTTTGTCGGTGATAAAGGTGATGATATTATGCCTTTAGTGAAAAAGAACCTTGGCCTTGAAGACGTTGATATTCCCGAACCTTCTGAACAAAATTCGTTACCGCAAAATGGGATAGAACTGGAATAAGGGATATTCAAAATTTTGATAAAAAATAACTGCCATTTGTTGATATAAAATGGCAGTTGTTTTTTTTATTGGCCCTTTGTCAGTCGTCTTTATACCAGTTTGCATATAAGTTATAGGCATCAGCAATACGCTCAACTTCACCCTCGAGCAGCTTACGGTCTATGGATTTTATTTTTTTTGCCGGCATCCCTGCATATACACTGCCTGACTCCACACGGGTGCCCTTGGTTACAACTGCGCCAGCAGCAATTACAGAGTTGCTCTCGATTACCGCATCATCCATTACAATAGCCCCCATGCCTATGAGTACATTGTCATGAATGGTACATCCATGGATTATTGCGTTGTGAGCAATGGAAACATTGTGACCGATATTCGTTGGTGACTTTTGATATGTCCCGTGTATAATGGCACCATCCTGGACATTTACTTTGTTGCCCATCCGGATATAATGAACATCTCCACGGATTACTGCGTTAAACCACACACTACATAAATCACCCATCTCAACATCTCCCACGACAGTAGCATTGTCAGCCAAAAAACAGTCTTTGCCCATGACTGGTGTATTCCCTTTAACACTTTTTATTAAAGCCATAATTAATCCTCCAAAATTTTTATCTTAAGTATCGATTTTGTCTTGTCTTTGATTCTGAATCGATTGTCAACACGTTTTCCAGCTATCCAGACAACTTTTCTAGCAGAACGGATGACGATGGTCTTTTGTTTTTCCAATACAGAAACTTTCTCGTCAATTAAAAAATCGCTGATTTTTTTAGCCTGATTCATTCCCAATGGAAAGAAATACTCACCTTTTTTCCAGTGCCCTAAACTAAGAGGCCACTCCAGCTCGTCTGCGTCCAGGAAGGCAATTGACGGATTCTTGTCTATGACAAAGGATGCTGTTTTGGGAATAAATTGAAATGATAACCGGATTGGCTGATCAATATAACCCGGAATGTCATCATACTTGATGCTGGTATTTTTATGCTGTATATCTGTTTGGTTTTCTTGTAATAATAGAAAATCTCTATCGCGAAGTATCGTGTGGGTTGGCGAATGGAATAATTTTCCTGAAGTCCTGTCCAATGAGTGTATTATATCTTCAACTGTGGAAAATTTAAACTGATAGGCAGCCAGATACTCAAATAAATATGTGGCGGGAGCATTGCTCGCCTTCAAAGCTTCAATAGCAATGGCAGGGCGTCCCTGTTTTGTTGTGACCATCTGTTGAAGGGTTGTTTCAACCTGAGTGCGATAGATTTTTTCTGTTTCCCTTAGTCGCCTGATATTCGAATTTAATATATAACGAAAATTAGGATGAATCTCTTCAAATTGGGGTAAAATGTTGTGCCTGACTTTGTTTCGGGCATACTTCAGGGTTTTATTTGAACTGTCTTCACGATATGAGACCTGGTTTTTTTGTGCATATTCCTTTATTTTAGCGCGTGAAGCAAAAAGCATTGGATGAATTAAGCGTCCTTGCTTAGGAAGGATGCCATGCAAACCGGCAATTCCTGTCGATCTCATCAGATTTAAAAAAAAAGTCTCCAGCTGATCATCCTGATGATGAGCTGTCGCCATCAAATCGATATTTTCTTTCGTTAATAATTCTTCAAACCAGTCGAAGCGGAGCTGACGGGCTGCCATTTGAATAGATATGCCTTCATTTTTTGCATAAAGCGCAGTATCAAAGCGCTTGATAAAGCATTTAATGCGGCGCTTTTGTGCATATTCCCGAATAAATTGTTCATCCTGCTCGGATTCCTTTCCGCGTAGCATGAAATTGCAATGCGCATACACATGGGGAATCCCGGTGGATTCAAATATGCTGGCCATTACCATTGAGTCAATGCCACCACTTAGGCCTAGCAATACCTTTTGGTTTTCTTTGATGAGTTTTTCATTGGCGATATAGTGTAGAAAATCTTTTTGCATATGGCAAAGATAAAGGAATCTTGAATAATCTATTAAGGAGCAGAAAAACGCTGTAGCCTGCATGTTCTTCTTATCTTTGTCTGCTATGAAAACCGAGTATATTAAACGACTGATTGATCATCCAGCTGTTCGGAGTGTTGCATCCAAGGTGTTGGACGGACATCGTTTGACTCTTGACGAGGGCGTTTTTCTTATGAAAAAGGCCGAAACCAGTATTTTAGGCTTGCTTGCCAGGGAGCGTGCTCAACAGCAAAATATCGCTTTTGCGAATCGGAAAATTTACCATATCGCTCTTTTTAATTCTTGTTTGTTTCATTGTTCCGGCTGCAAATATTCGCAGCCTGTTGGACAAAAGTTGAAACTATCGGTTGATTTACTAAGTGATAAACTGGCAGGCGCTACAGAAACAGATGAAATTGTCCTTTCTTCCGGAATTCATCCACAGCTTAGTTTAGATTATTTGGTTCGGATTATCCAAACGGTTCGGACTGTTCTTCCTGATCATAAAATCAAAGCACTTCGGGCCATTCATCTTGTAGAAATGGCAAGGAAAGAAAACAGCAGCATGGCTTTGGTTTTGGAAACCTTAAAAAATGCCGGACTCAATGCCTTCCTTGGTGGGGATGCCTTGATCTTTCGAAAAGAAATGCGCAGCAAGCTGCAGGATTATTCGCTTTCGGCCGATGAATGGATTGCAATTCATAAACAGATGCATCAGTCGGGCTTTACTTCTGAAGCGACTATGATGTATGGACATTTTGAAAGTGTGGAGGATAGACTGAAACAGATGAATGAAATACGGGAGTTGCAGGACGAAACCTTAGGGTTTGATGCTTTTATACCCGTAAAATTTCAGGCTGAAACGGGTTTGTCAAATCGATTAATGCAGACGTCTTCTTTGGAAGATGTGCGCGTATTTGCTGTTGCAAGGATTTTTTTGGATAACGTCAGGCATGTTGATGCTCTTTCTATTATCGGTGGCGAGGGCTGGGAGGAGGCTTTTAAGTTTGGTGTAAATAGAATTACTACAGCACATCCTGATAGCGATACTTACTTGCCTCAATATGGCGAATTGGCCATAGGGTCTTATAAATAGCAAGCAAAGACTCAATTATGTTTTTAGAATAAAATTTTAGGTGTGCTCGCGCTTGCCGCATGCATTGGAAAGCTTTAAAACAAAAACAGCCTCTCCTGATTCTAAAAAAGGTTTTAGTTGCTTTTCAATCACTTCCATTATGCGGGCGTATTCTCCCGTAATAATCGTACTTACATCCGTGGTTTCTATTGCTATATCCTTGGCATCGTGAATGTTGGATAAGAATTCCTGGATGATTTCCAGATAATTATTATCCAAAGGATAAAAGCTGATGTCAGCGGTAATGTGAATCATAATTTTTTGACAAATCCAACAAGAAATGCCCCTTCTTTGTTTTTTTGTTCCTGAGTAAGTGACTGGTCGTCATCAAAGTCTAATAGTTTTCCTTCTTCTGTCATCACTGCACAACCTTCTACAGTAGCATGTCCGAAGCGATTTAAGTGGCGCAGCAAAGACTCTTCCGTAAAAAAATCAGCATTTTTAAATACCGGGTCTTGCTCTTTTGTCCTACCAATAAGAGAGTTTTCATTCAGGGCCCCAATTAGAAAACAGCCATTTCGTTTTAAAACGCGAAAAGCCTCATCAAAAAAGGTCTCTTTATTGTTGGTGAATTCCACTGTAGCAATAGTGAAAATGTTTTTGACAGCTTCATTGGGAAACATCAAATGCTCAGCATTCATTTCCATGAATATCGCACCGGGAACATTTTTCTCAATGGCTTTTTGCAGCATCTCACTGGCTAAATCAATTCCCGTAATCTGAAAGCCATGATCACTGAAAAACATTGACCAGTGGCCGGTTCCGGCACCAATCTCCAGGGCCTCTTTTTCAGGAATTTTATTTAAATATTTGGCTACAAGACGTTTTTCTATCGTGTCGATCTTTTGTCCTGTTTCCGTGTTATAATACTCGTCGTATTGCTTTGCTGTTGTGTTGAAATCAAATTTTGACATACTTAAAAAATTTGAGGATTTTGTTTGCTGCTAATACTTGCTTCCGCATATTTCCGCCATTTATCAATAACCTGTTTCATATCATCCGGAAGCTGAGTGTCAAACTCCATCCACTGCCCATTCGTGGGGTGGTAAAAGCCTAATGTTTTGGCATGTAGTGCCTGGCGTGGGCAAATTTTAAATGCATTATCGATAAATTGTTTGTATTTCGAAAATGTTGTTCCTTTCCGGATACGATCACCGCCATACATGTCATCATTGAACAAAGGATGCCCAATATGCCGCATGTGCGCTCTGATCTGATGTGTTCGTCCTGTTTCCAGGCGGCACTCAACGCTCGTTACGTATCCAAACCGTTCCAGTACTTTATAATGTGTGATGGCATGTTTGCCTTTCTGGGGGTCAGCGATGACTGTCATTACTTTTCGGTTGGCAGGGCTTCGGGCAAGATTGCCTTCTATGGTTCCTGTGTCATTGGCCATATCGCCCCATACCAAAGCGACGTAACGGCGGCTGCTGGTGTGGTCATAAAATTGTTTCGCTAAATTGGTCTGCGCTGACTCCTGCTTGGCCATCAATAATAAGCCACTGGTATTTTTGTCAATACGATGAACCATTAATGGCTCGGCTTCAGGCGAATGTTGGCTCAGGTGATGTTTCATTGCATTAAGCAGTGTTCCGCTAAAATTGCCATAGGCAGGATGGACTACCATGCCGGCTATCTTATTGATCACGATTAAATCCTTGTCTTCGTAAACAATATCCAGTTCAATATCTTCAGCTAATACCTCTACTTCGCGTTTCGGATTAGGAAACTTTACGCTGATTTTGTCTCCGGGTTTTATCTTGTAATTAACTTTTACCGGCTTGTCATTTACAAATACATTTCCTTCTTTTACAGCATCTTGTACCTTGTTGCGCGAGGCATTCATGATCCTGTCTGTTAGAAACTTATCTATTCTGACTGCGCCCTGCCCGGCATCCACATCAATATGGTAATGTTCGTACAGCTCATGTTGTTCAGTCTTCGATTCGTGATGATCTTTTGTCATGCTATTCGTGTATCAATAATTTTTTTGTCACCATGTTCCCAGTGGACAGGTCTGTAATTTGAAGAAGATAAATACCATTGCTAAGCGAGGGGACTGTCAATGATTTTGTGTTTTGATATGTTTTGACTTTTCGACCTGTCAAAGTCAATAAGTCTATAGCGATAGCTCTGGCTTCAATATCTGTTTTGATGTGTATTTCCTGCATGGGATGAGCAGGGTTTGGAAAAACGCTAAAGCTGTTTTCCTGTTTTCTCTTTGGAATACTGACATGGGCATCATTATCATTACCTAAGATAGGACGTATCATTAATGCCCCCTCATAAATTGTATTATTCCATGTCCCAAAAGTGTTGTAAAAGATATGATCTTCTGCTTTTCTGTTTAAGTCAAAGCCCAGGTTTAAGTTATCATTCGTGGTTTGTTGCCACCCAATATAGAATGTTCCGCTAACCAATTGTGGTTTGTCCAGAACATAGGTTTTATATTGATTGATTTTGTCAGAGATTTTTGGGATCACATTATTTTGCTGGTATATAATACTTCCCGGCTCCCCATTGTTATCATCCCATAGGGTTAAGGTAAAAGGTTTGATGTTAGCATTGTTTTTCACCCGGTTAAAATACATTTGCACTGATCTAAGGGTGTCGGGTTGGTTGAGTGTAAACTGATAGGCCAGCTGAGCCCCTATGCTGGATAGGCCGTAACCAGCTTCTGCCGTGCCATCGTCGTAGGCATAATAATTATAAAACCGCTGATAGAACCGCGAGCTGTCATTGAAATGATACGGATCATCCGGTACATCAATGTGGAAGAGAACTTCGTAATCGTAATATTGATCTGAATTGGGGGGGTAGTTGTAATCTAAAAAGTGTTCGAACAGGAAGGTGCTGAACGATGGCATTTTTTGATTTGTGATGGGCGATGGAAAAGTATTATAAGAAGTGGATTGTGTCTTGTTATCCAGTACTTTAAGTGTCATATTAACATCTTTTCGATGCCCTTTGTTACTTCGATAGCTGATGCGGAAAGTATCTTCCATTTCTGCAACAGGAGCTACTTTGTATTGTGCCCAGGGCATATGCTCGTAATTTTTCAAAAGGCTATGTGATTCAGAGGTTAAGGTCCAGTCAACCAGTGAAGTGTCATTTTGAACGCGCTGGATGTCAAGATATACATAGTCTAAATTCCAGATATCTACGTTGCCAACCCAACTGGGGATGCTATTGTTGGACAAGCTGGCGTAATTAATAAAACGCAGCTTAAAGCCCGGATGAAAAAATATGGTGTCTGTAATGGGGATCATAATGCGTTTCATATACACCAGGTTGGAATCGTAGAAAGTCTGCAGGTCAGTGCCTTTCATGCTCCATGCGTAGTGCCAGTTCTGTTGTTTGGGAGCATATAATTTCAGGACAATAGAGTCGCTTTCTTCCGGAGCGTTTCCAATACCTTGTGGTTGGATATAAAAGCTTAGATAGATAGAGTCCGAAGGTCTTAATTTTTTATTGTTACGGGTGATGGAGTCCATTCTAATGTCTCTGGATGTTAATGTGTCAGCTGCAAAAAGCCCCTGGATAGCATTATCATGTAACGCGCCGGTATCATTTAATGCATCAAAAGTGGCTACTCCGATGTTAAATGGCTGGTATGCATATGAGTTATTGATAAAAACATCTCGATCTTCCCAGAGGGAATCGTCGGGGAAGACCCGGTTGTAGCTAAAATCATCTAAAAATGGCAGTTCGAGCTGAGCTGCAGCTTTTGTGTTTGCTGGAAAGGGATCTTCTTTTGCTGCTTTCGCCACCAGCGGGTTTTCACCCAGGCCTGTTAGTACTTCCTGGCCCTGGCTTAAATTCATGCTGATGAAAAAAAAGAAAAAAATGATTGAACGTTGTTTCATAATGCGTCGTTTTCCTGTGAAAGTGTGTCTGTTGTGTGAATTAGCAAACTGTCTTTTTTATATTGTTCAATATACTCCTTGTAGTCGACATTACGATTGTTGCGGTATATCAGATTGACGGGGGCTCCCATGTTTAGGGTCCTGTTTTTTAGTGGTTTGGGGGACTGTATGTATACTCGTGGGTTTGTTGTGTCTGATGGATTATAAAAGCGTTCTTTGCCAACATTTAATGAATGCGAATACAATTGGTTAATGGCTTCGCGTTTTGAAAGACCGATAAGGAATGGTATCTGAATTTTTTCTTTGCCTTTTCCGCGCCCCAACTGCAGGGTAATTGCGGAGCCCTTTTCAATCCATTCGCCAGGAGCTATAGGAGAACCCAGATATTTTTGTCCATGAACTGCGTTTCGATCTTCTTTTCTGATATATTCCAAAGACCCTATCTGTAAGCCGTAACTTTCCAGTGTCGCTTTTGCCTGACGCAATGACAGGGAGTTTAAATTCGGCATGCGGATTTGCTCAGGGTTCATTGCTACCACTGTTAAATAGATTTTTCTGCCTTTCTTAACATCAGAACCACGCGTGGGGTCCTGCTCAATTATACTCCCCTTTTCTTCCTTGGCGTCATAAATAGAATCAATGACCACAAAATCAAAATAATTGTCAGAAGTATATTGTTTCAGCTCGTCCATTTGAAGCCCGGTGAAATCAGGTACTTTGACAGTCTTCCCATGGCGTGTGTATTGTTTGAGTGCTTCCAGGGTGCCTAAAACCAGAATCACTGCAACTAATACCATGGCAGCCAGATTGAGCCAAACTCGTTTACTTTTAAAAAATGCTAGAATTTTCATCTGTTTATAATTTTGATTTTAATGGTCAGATGGAGCTCGCCATGACACATCATCTTTTAACTATACACTTTTCATTTT